>DATHKF010000119.1:0-9722 GCA_035489505.1 Bacteroidia bacterium
ATGGAAATTCCCACCGAGTCGGTGTCGCGCTTCGTGGTGCTGCCTGTGCAGGGTGGGAAACAATATGTTATCCTGCTCGAAGACGTGATCCGTTTTTGTCTCGATGAAATTTTTCCGAAACACGAGTACAGCCGGATTTCAGCATACACCGTAAAACTCACGCGCGATGCTGAACTCGATATCGACAACGACATTTCGAAAAGCCTTGTCGAGAAAATTTCAGGAAGCCTGAAGAAACGGAAAAAGGGTGCCCCGGTCCGTTTTGTGTACGACCGCCGCATCTCTTCGGACATGCTCGAATTTCTCAAGAAGAAATTGAAAATGCTGGACACCGATAACATGATCGCAGGTTCACGGTACCACAACTTCAAGGATTTTATCGCATTCCCCGACCTCGGTCACCGTGAACTGGTGTGGGAACCCGTTGAGCCTATTCCGCATCCGCGTTTTTCTCCCGGGAAAAATATTTTCGGTGTGATCCGGAGAAAAGACGTGATGCTGCATTACCCGTACCAGTCGTTTCACCACATCATTGATTTGTTGCGCGAAGCATCCATTGATCCGCGGGTAGACATGATCCAGATCACCATTTACCGCGTGTCCAAACAATCGAACGTGTGCAATGCGCTGATCAATGCGGTTAAGAATGGTAAAATTGTTGTGGTGGTGATGGAGTTACAGGCGCGGTTTGATGAAGAGAATAATATTTACTGGGCCAACAAACTCCAGGAAGAAGGGGCCATCGTGATTTTCGGTGTGCCGGGCATCAAGGTCCACTCCAAACTGTTCCTCATTTCCCGCAAGGAAGAAGGACGTGTGGTAAATTATGCACATGTGGGCACCGGGAACATGAACGAGTCGACAGCAAAAATTTATACCGACAAGGCTTTGCTCACGGCTGATCCGCGGATCACGTCGGAAGTTGCCAAAGTGTTTGAGTTCTACCACGACAATCTCCGGCACGGTGAATACAAACACCTGCTCGTGTCGCCGTTTACCATGCGCAAGCGGTTGGTTGGGCTTATTGATAAAGAAATCAACAACGCGAAGAAGGGAAAAGAGGCGTGGATGATCCTCAAACTCAACAATCTTGTTGACAAAGCCATGATCACGAAGCTCTACCAGGCCAGCGAAGCCGGTGTTAAAATCCAGCTGATCGTGAGAGGAATCTGCTCACTGATCCCGGGTGTGCATGGCTTCAGTTCAAACATCAAGGGCATCAGCATTGTTGGGCGATACCTCGAACACACGCGGGTGTTCATATTTTGCGGCGGAGGCGAAGAAAAGTATTTTATATCTTCGGCTGATTGGATGACCCGCAACCTTGATTTCCGTTCTGAAGTTGCAGTACCGGTGTATGACAAAGAAATTCAGCTGGAGATCATCAGTTTGATCAACCTGCAATTGAAAGACAACACGAAGGCGAGGGTTATCGGAGGGAAACAGGAGAATGAATATGTTGTCATGGGTAAAGCTTCGCTCAACGCACAACAGGAAATTCGAAAATATCTCTCCAGGTCACCAGGTAAAAAAACCATTGGTAAGAGGAGAAATTGAAATTCGCAGCTATTGATATAGGTTCCAATGCCGTTCGTCTTTTGCTTGCCCACGTGTACGAAGGCAAAGGAGAAGCGAACTTTAAAAAAGCCGACCTCGTTCGTGTACCACTGCGTTTAGGGGAAGACGCATTTCTTCACAAAAGAATTTCTGATCAGAAAATCGCCAAGCTTGTGATGGCGATGAAAGCGTTCCGGCAACTCATCGATTTTTATGAAGTAGAAGATTACAAAGCGTGCGCAACATCCGCGATGCGTGAAGCCACGAATGCGAAAGAGGTGATTGAAATCGTGCGACGTGAATCGGGCATCACGATCGAAGTGATCGATGGAAAAACGGAAGCGCAGATCATTTATTCCAATCACATTGCCGAACTCATGGACTCCACCAACAACTATCTCTACATCGATGTAGGTGGTGGCAGTACGGAGCTCACGATTTTTTCGAAAGGGAAAATTATTTCTTCGCGTTCATTCAATGTGGGGACCATTCGTTTACTCAATGGCATTGTTACCAAAGAACAATGGAACGAAGTAAAAGAATGGATCGCGCGGAAGACTCCGGGCCTCGAGCCGCTCGTGGCCATTGGCAGCGGCGGAAATATCAATAAGATATTCAAGATGTCGCGGAAGAAACAGAACCGCCCGATGTCTTTTGCAAAGCTGAAAGAACTGCACGAGTTCCTTTCCTCCTATTCGCTCGAGGACCGTATTGAAGTGCTGGGGCTCAATCCCGATCGTGCCGATGTAATTGTTCCGGCAGGCCGGGTTTTTCTCATGGTGATGAAAACAGCGGCCATCGATAAATTGTTTGTTCCTCAAATCGGAATGGCCGATGGATTGATTCACCTCTTGTACGAAAATTACAAAGCCCGCAACAAGAAGGGCCTTGTATTCGCGCAGCAATAAACGTAATTTGTTCCATGAACAAATTTCTCTCAACACTTCTGCTTCTTTTTTCTTCGGGCGTTCTTTTTGCGCAATACCCGGAGGTTCTCTCTTACGATAAAAATGCGTGCGCGCTGAGAAAAAAACAGAAAACAGAAAGCACTGTTTTTTTACGCGAGTGGTACGATAACGCTTCTTCATCGTTCCCCGATAAGGGACGCCGGGACACTTTGCGCGTTGAGAAATATGACCGCGAAGGCCGGATGATCGAACAATTGCTGTACGACAAAAAAGAAGAGCACCCGCATAGTTATTACTGGTACGATGAAAAGGGCCGTATCGTGCGAACGCTTTTCTGCGCGGGTGATTCCTCTAACGGATTGTATCGTGAATATTATTACGAAGACTGGGGAGACTTTCTCTTTGAAGAATTGGAATATGAACGCACCGATGGAGAAGACGGACTTTTCTACCTGGGAAAATTTGAATACGATGCAGGACACCGGCTCATCGGACACCGCAAGTATTTTGCCTGGGTGCAACTGGGCATGGCCATGATCGAAGAGATTTTCAAATACCGTTACGAACAAAACGGAGCGCTGATCATCACGTTGCATCTCGACGGAAGAAAAGAAGACACGATCCAGGTCGACAGCACATTTCTTGATCTCAATGGCTTGCAGTACCGCCGTGTCGAATATGCGTATTACCGCGACCTGAAAACCGGGATACTGGCAGCTGATTCTTTGCCTGAAGTCTTCACTACCGAAACGTTTATTGCAGTCAGCAAAACGACGAAGATCTCAAAAAACACCGGCTACAACTGGATGAAGAAAGTTGTGGTGACCTGGGAATACGACAGCTGCATAATGGATGCTGACGGACGCACGATCGAATGTCTTTTCCGTACCGACTACGTGTATGAGCATGCTGTATACTTCTATTCGGACAAGGATGAATACAGCCACACCATTGTATACGATCCGAAGCGCAGTCCCGTATACCGGACGAGGCAAGTAAGCACGTTCCGCAAATAATTCCGGGAGAGTTTGTAACTTGTTTTCATTCCTGATCACTAAAATCAATCACGTTTGGAGAATAATTTTACCTGTCGCTATGATTTGTTTTCGTCACATTTTTATTGCCACGCTCGTCCTGCTCCTGCAGGCAGAGCTGCTGTACGCACAGGTTCCGTATCAAACGCAAATAGATACTGTAGCAATTAACAAGCACAAACGGGCCAAAGAAAAATGCGTGTACATCGTTGAGCAGAAATACGACAGCGTTACCGGTAAGATTCCGTCGAGTGCATCGTTCGATACGATTATTTATACGCGATACGATAAGTTGGGACGCGAAACCGAATTCTGTTATTATGATGAAGACGGCACTTCGAATCATACGTGGTTGTTTTACGATAAGTTCGGCCGGGTTGTACGTCAACTATCTGCCAATGCAGATTCCACGGATGGATTCGAAGAGCGATGGTATTACGGTGATGGCTACCAGGTAGTGAGGGAAGACCGGTTTACGAGAACAGGAAGTAAAAGTGAGTTGTACCACTATACGACGTTCACCTACAATTTGCGGGGGCAGCTTACCTCGCAATGGGAATACTACGTGGATGGTGACTCCCCGGAGCCCCGACCCGACCATTTCATCGCATTCACTTACAATCCGGCCGGAATGGAAATTCTTCAGGTCACGCGTAACGGTTCCGGCGATACGGTGTATGTTGATTCTACCTTTTACCTGGGCAACACGGAAACCTACTACGAAAATCGTTATGCACTGATCAAAGATGAGCAGAACGGTAAAGCCACAAGGGTCCGACGCAGTTACTACGCAGTGAGCTGCGACACAGCAAATGGTGTGATCACCAACACGTACGATCAGCGGTTTTACGATTACCGGACCGGCACTGAACGTTCACGCGGATGCGATACATTGATTTCAAATCTGGCGGGGAACGTAGTCGAAACCCGCGGAGAAAGGTATGTTGAGAAAATATCGTTCAACGAAAAGAACGAATACCTGTACACGATCAGGTATAACCGTGCAGGCCAGCCGATAACCAGGCGCACAGCATACACTACTTACTATTAGATTTGCACGAATGACCCGGCTGCTCCGAAATTTTTTCCTGATTTTATCTGTCGTCTTTGCAACGCAAGTCGTGGTGGCACAGGTTCCTTATGAAACCAAAATCGACAGCGCTTCACTGCTCAGGCATAAACGCGAGAAGGTGCTGGTCAGCTATTGGCTCGAACAGAAATACGACAGCGTAGCCGGAACAATACCCGACAATGCACCAGTGGATACTGTAGGTTATCATCGTTACGACCGCGAAGGCAGACACGTTGAATCGTGGACGTATGATGATGAACACATTCAGCGTTACTGGCGGTGGTATTACGACAGCCTGGGACGGGTAATTAAACGCGTGCGCACCAACGCGGACTCCACGGATGGTCACGTTTATCGCTGGTATTACAATGACGCGGGACAGGTTGTGCGGGAAGATATTTTCAGAATCAAAGAAAAGACTACCGAGCAACTCTTTTACCGCACCTTCGCGTACGATTCGGCAGGCAGGCTTACTATTGAAAAAACATTTTTCATAGAGGAGCAGGGAGGTGGCGCCTGGCACGAGCAATCGGATTATTATTACAACGATTCCGGCCTGGAAATTCTGAACATTGTTACGCACAGAAACAGGGATACATTGACCGTTGACTCTACTTTCTATTTTGGCAACCGGAACAATTATACCAAACGCGGGTATTTTGTGCGGAAGGACGAGTCCGGTCAGAATGTATCGACTCCGTTCAGTTTGAACAAGGCTACCCGCGATACGATGAACGGTCTCGAGACCAGCACGTACTATTTTTGCATGTACGACCTGGGGACAGGAGAACCCGAAAAAATATATGCCGATACCGTGGTGTGTTATTCCGACCGACGCACGGTTGAAGAACGCGGTTCACTCATTCTCAAATACACCTACACTAAAAAAGACAAGCTGCTTCATTGGATCGTATATAACCGGCGAAATCAACCGTTGAAAAAATGTACAATTTCAATTATCCGTTACAAGTAATTTCACACACATGATCCGCCTGCTCAGAACTCTTTTTGGTATTTACGCGCTGCTGATGTTCCCGGTAACATTGATCATCACTACCATTCTGTACGTGATCATCTTCACGGTGTTCTCTGAAAAACGGTCGCCACACATTGCGCATGGATTATCACGCATCTGGGCGCGTGTACTCACAATTATTTTTTTCGTCCCGGAACGCATAGCCAACAAACACCTCATCGATCCCAAGAAGACGTACGTGTTTGTGGCCAACCACCAGTCGCAGCTCGATATTCCGGTGTATGCGCTTGCGTGTAAAAACACAATCCGGTTTCTCGCGAAAGCAGAGCTCACAAAAATTCCGCTGATGGGTTACATCATCCGGAAACTGTATCTCACGGTAAACCGCACCGACCGTCACGACCGCAACCGCAGCATCGAGATCATGCGCAAATCGCTCGACGAAGGTATTTCTGTTTTTCTCTGCCCGGAAGGAACGCGTAACCGTCACGAAGAACCCGCGCTACTTGATTTCCGCGACGGTGCTTTTCGTTTGGCCATTGCTACAAAAACTCCCATCGCGGCATTGACGTTGCTCAACACCGGGAGAAAATTATCGCCATTACATCCCATTGCACTTGCACCGGGAATTATTCATGGTGTGTGGGATGAACCGATTGATACATCGGGGATGACGATGGAGGATGTGCCGACGTTGAAGGAAAAAGTGAGAGCGTCGATGGAAAAACATTTAAGAGAGTACCGGGAGAAATCGCCGCGCGCGCGTTAAATACCATGAGCAGTATAGACGCAGCAAGCCCCACCCTGGTATGGAGTGGGGCTTCTGCTCTCAAACTGACCAATTCTACATCCGTACTACTGTAATTACGGATGATCCTTGGGTACCACCTGTTACGCGAATAAAATATATTCCACTTTCAAAACCTGACATGTTCAATTCTACTTTGGAGCTTGTTCCGTTTTGCGAGAACAGCAACTGGCCGCTCGCGCTGTATACATCAACCCTTTCGATCGTTGATGACGAAATGATGGTCAACTGGTCACTGAATGGATTTGGATATGCATTAACAGTTGAAACCATTTCGCTCTCAATTCCGGTGCATACATCAACAACGATTGTGCTGTTTGCTGTATCGCTGCACCCGTTTGCGTCTGTGTACACATAGTCAATCGTATTCACGCCCATTGGCGCGGTAGACGGAGTGAATGTATTTCCTGCAACGCTATTGCCGATGTACGTTCCGCCGGATGGTGCTCCCATGAGGTTAACGGATCCGTCGTTCGAACATGCAGTATCTGTTGCTGTGGTCAATGATGCAACAGGATTCGCATTCACGGTTACATTCACCATCGCTGAATCCATGCAGCCGTTAGCGCCGGTTCCGGTTACTGTATATGTTGCGCTCGACGCAGGTTGCACCGTGATGCTTGTTCCGGTTGATGATCCCGGCATCCACACATACGACGCTGCACCTGTTACACCAAGCGTTGTCGACGTTCCTTCACAGATGGATGTTTGTCCGCTTGTAGTCAGCGCAGGTGATGGATTAACCGTAACAGCAACTGTAGAGGTGTGCGTACAGCCGTTTGTTCCGTAACCGGTAAGCGTATACGTTGTTGTTGCCGATGGAACTGTTGTTACATTCTGTCCTGATAACAATCCCGGGAACCAGATGTAATTCACTGCACCTGAACCAGCGCCTTGCAGCGTAGTTGGATTTCCGCTGCACACGGTGTTGTTAGAAACTGTTGCAGTTACCGTTGGCGTCGGAAGCACAGCGATGGCGATCGACGCTGTGTTCGTGCAACCGTTCGCGGCTGTACCTGTTACTACGTAAGTTGTAGTTGCAGTTGGTGTAACCGAAACCGATGATCCGTTTACGTTAACCGGTTGCCAGTTGTATGTGGCCGCACCGGAAGTATTCAGTGTTGTTGAATTTCCGTTGCATACCTGGTTAGCGGTTGTGCTTGCAGTTACCGTAGGACGTGTAAGCACGTTGATGGTTACTGTAGCAGTATCCGAACATCCTGCGGTTGTTCCGGTCACGGTATAGGTTGTATTTGCCGATGGCGTTACCGCAACAGAAGTTCCTGTGAGGTTACCCGGCATCCAGTTGTACGTGGTTGCGCCTGATCCGGTAAGTGTTGTTGCTGTTCCGTTACACACCGTTGAAGCGGTTGCTGAAGAACCAACAACCGGAATTGGGGCAATCACCACATCAACCAGCGATGTTTTTCCGGAACATGCATTCGTTGAGTTTGTGATCATGAGCTGGTAATCACCTGATGTTGTTACTTCAAGTGTTGTTCCTGTTTCACCAACAACATTCGATCCGTTCATCATCCACTGGTACGTGGTGTTGGCAACCGTGTTTGCAGTGAGTGTGATTGTATCGCCCACGCAAGCGGAAGCAGAAGATGGTGTAACTACCACACCAGCATGCTGTGCACAGGTATTAACCTGGAAGATCGAAAGTGTGCTCGACACTTCGTTCGCAACAATCACAATCGCGTTTCCATTCGGAGAAAGTGAATCCGGAATGAAAATGATTCCTTCTGCACCGCGGTCAGGTCCGCCGGTTACGGTGCGGTGGTTGTAATAACCGGTGTATGTTGGCGCAGCCGGATTGCTCACGTTGTACATGATCACACCACCCACGCGCTCGAGACACAGGAACAGAAAATTGTCGCCGTTCATGTTGGCTACAGCGGTTCCCTCCGGCTCAGGTCCTTTATCATCGCTTCTGTTTTTCGCAACTCCTGCGCCTGTTCCATTGCTCATGTTGAACAAGGGCGCATACACAGGGTGCGTAGATGTTACGCGCTCCAGGTTATCACCGCTGTCGTACACCTGCGAGCCGGTTGTTCCATTCCAGATGGAGAATGAACGTCCGCCGAATGTGTACAGCTGATCGAAATCGCCGTCATTGTCTGTATCACCGGTTTCGTTGGTCACGTTCAAACGACCGAGGTATGCATTCTGTTTCATTTGCGTTCCGTACGGGAATGCCACCGGATCAAGTGTGAGACTGCTTACACGCACCGGTTCGTTCACCGGAGTGTATTCGCGCGAGTCACCTTCATTTGCGGTGATCAGGTAAATCTGGTTGTTCACCGTGTAGTGACTGATCGCATCGGGTTGATACATGCCATACACCGGAGCATTCATGAGATTAATGCTTCCGTTGTTGTCAGATGCATCAAGTGCAGCAGGACCGGTCATGTAATTTTTATACCCGAGTGGCATGAGCTGAATCACGGTGTTCGTGATCAGGTCAACTTTTGCAATGGCGTTGTTCTCCTGCAAAGTCACCCAGCCAATGGAATCGTTATCGGCAATGGTGATGTACTCCGGTTCAAAATCTTTAGACGTCATGTCAAACGGTCCATAGATGCGGATGCCTTGCGAGCGCAGGGAAGCTTCCTGTCCGTTGAACGACGTGAATGTGATGAAGTCAACATTCGCTGATGTTACCGAAGCAACACCGGCTGAAATATCGACGATCGCTACGCATCCGTCCGGATCATTGGTATACGTTGCATTCGGTTCACCTTCGCAAACAGTGATCACCTTTGTGCCTGCGTGATTGAACGTGATCATATCCGGCATAGCGCCAACTTTCACCTGTGAAATGAAAACGCCGGTGTAGGTGAGGAAAACAATTTTTCCGGAATCCTGCGGGCTCACAGTGCTTTCGATCGCAAGTGCAACAACACTGTCGTGCACGGCCACGCTGTTGATGTTTCCGTACGTAGGTGTCATGTTGATCGTTGTGATCAAAGTCGGAGCGGCCGGATTGGTGAAGTCAACAATGTCCAGTTTTGCACCGATGCTGTTTGCAATGTAGAGACGTTGCGTCGAAGGATCGTGTGCGACAATTTCAGCAGAGTTTGATCCGGAAGCGCCATTGGAGAAAGTGGAAAGTGAATCAAGGAAAAGTTCGTTAGTCGCAACGGGCGCCGGCGCATCGTTATCCTTGATGTAGAGATAGTACACCGCGGTTGCTGAAGAAGTGCAATTGTACTTCGCGGTGAAAGCCAGTGCGATGTACTCGTCTTTTTCAGCGAGCACGTCGTTGCTGATTGGAATGGTGATTACCTGCGCGCCTGAAACTCCTGCGGCAACAACCACTGTCTGTTCCGTATAATCTGAACCGGCAGTTGCAGTTGAATAC
>DATHKF010000120.1:0-2879 GCA_035489505.1 Bacteroidia bacterium
CTTGAATTTCTGGATATGATTGAAAGTCTGGCTTACAGAAACTCAATTAAAGAGGCTAAATCCAATAAAGACACTCCCTTTGCCATTCTAAAGATCGCCGCTTAGCCTGACGGCCATGCCCTGAAGGGGTCGAATGTGAAAAATACTCAGTGACTATTTTCCGATCACGGGTTTCTGTGTGAACTCGCCACTACGAAGAAGTAATTGTTTCTCATTCGTGTAAGGTATTGCCCTATGAAATATACAAAAGTTCTCCGGGCGTTGTCCCTTTTGTGTTGCGGAAGGAAAATAATGCAGAAATTCGTAAGCAGAACACCAGAAAATCGCTTTCACTATGAAAATCAAAATTGCAGAAACAGATGCTGAACTGATCGCGTGTTTTCCGGCGATGAAAGAACTTCGTCCGCTGCTTGAACAAGACGCATACCTGGTGATGGTGAAACGCATGATCAAAGGCGGTTACTACCTCGCGATGCTTGAACTTGAAAACGGTGATGTTCCCTGCGTGGGTGGATTTCGCATCGATGAAATGTTTCACCGCGGCAAAGGTGTGTACGTAGATGACCTGAGCACCATGGAAATTTACCGCAGCAAAGGGTACGGCGCGCAGGTGATTGATTTCATTGTTGCATTCTGCAAAGACAAAGGCTGCGAGTGCATTCACCTCGATTCAGGTGTGCAACGGTTTGCAGCGCACCGGTTTTATTTGCGGAAGGGATTTGATATTACTGCACATCATTTCGCGAAAAAAATATAGTTTCGGGTTACGTTTTTGTCGGTTCCCGATACGTAATCAGCAATTTTGTCATCCCGAGTGATTTGAGGGACGAAAATTGTATCGGGAGGGACAAAATTGCTGCTTGCTACTCGAACTGACAAAAACAGAACGCGGAACACGAAACTAGTTAACACCGAACCGTCCATGATGAAGGATCCCGACCAGGTCGACAGGCAGATCGAAACCGGTGAAGCAATCGTTGCCATGCGCAAGGATGGGATTGTGCATGTGTATTACAAAGCCGGCACAGAAATTACCGTTACACTCCAGATCAAAATGCTCGCGATATTCAAAGAGATGACCGGGGGCAAAAAGAGTCCATTTATTTACCAGGCTGCGGAATATTGTACAGTGAACCGGGAAGCACGTGAAAATGCGCTGGCCATCGAAAATTCTTCGCCAACAAAAGCAACAGTTGTTTACGTAACCACGCTTGCACACCGTATCATTGCAGAATTTTATTACAAAGTCAATAAACCGCAACAACCGTACAAAGTAGTTTCCGATTTTCAGGCAGGGATTA
The DNA here is from genome assembly GCA_035489505.1 of Bacteroidia bacterium. Taxonomy (GTDB): domain Bacteria; phylum Bacteroidota; class Bacteroidia; order Palsa-965; family Palsa-965. Next base: position 1,302 of record DATHKF010000120.1, read on the forward strand.
AGTGGTTGCTGGAAATGGATAAAGAAATTGACGAATGACAATCAAAATGACGCAGGCCGAGCAACTCGTACGTAAAATCGAATTTGCTGAATCAATAGTTGGTATACGCAAAGACGGAATCCTTCACGTATACATCAAGCCGCATGTTGAGATCACTCCCGAATACCAGGACAAACAACTGCTTGCGCTGATCGACCTTTCCGGCGGGACCAAACATCCGGCAATTTACGAAGCGGCTGAATATGTTACCGTGGGAAGCGATGCACGCAACCACGCTGCAGCCCTCGAAGAGAAAACCCCTACGTTATGCAAGGTGGTCTTCGTAACAAACCTGGCGCACAAAATTATTGCTGAATTTTATTTCAAATTCAACAAGCCCAAACAACCTTACAAAGTGTTCAGCAATTTCCAGGAAGGCATTGACTGGCTGATCAAAACGCGGGACGAGCTCAGGAAATAATTGTGTGCTGACTTTTATTCGTCGGACTTCACGGCGCGTAACATTTCCCTTTTTCCCGGCGGACCCGGAACTTTCTCCACAGTAAATCCTGCTGCGATCATGTTCCTGCGCACTTCGCCTTTCGAGCAATACGTAACGAGAATTCCTCCCGGGCTCATTGCGGCGAACATTTTATCGAAGACCTCTTTCGTCCACATTTCGGGTTGCACGCGCGGGGCAAAGGCGTCGAAGAAAACAAGATCGTATTTACGGAACGGAACAAAATCAGCAAGCGTAGTTTGAATTTTCTCCAATATAAACTGCAGAGAAATAGTGATTCCGGCATTCCAGTCGGCCTCATGCAGTTTCATGAATTCCGCTTTCTGTTCAGGAGAACAATAATTCAGAAGCGACGCCATTTCAGTTGTCACCGGAAAAGCTTCAATGGCAGAATAGTAAACCTCGGGAGAATTTCCGCTCAACGTTTCTTCGTAAACCAGCCAGGCATTCAGACCGGTTCCGAAACCAACTTCAAGAATTTCAATGGACGACTTTCCGCGAATCACTTCTTCCCATCCCCTTTTCATGAACACGTGCCGTGATTCCTGTACGGCGCCGTGGGTGGAATGGTAATGCTCGTTGAATTCCGGTAAATAGATTGAAGAAGAGCCGTCGCTTGTCAGAACAATCTCACGGTTGTAGAACTTGTCATTCATAGACGCAAAGCCGCAAAGGGCGCAAAGGTTTACGCAAAGCTATTGGTTAGAAGGCAAAGGTCGCTCCGCGACTGCCTACTCAACTACTTGCAGACTGCCTACTTCCCAATAATCTTAAACTCCGTCCTCCGGTTATTCTGTCTTCCCTGCTCCGATTCATTCGTATCAATCGGTTTCATCTCTCCGTATCCTTTAAACTCGAGACGGTCGGCTTTGATTCCTTTGCTGATGAGATAGTCAACACACGATTTCGCTCGGTCTTCCGAAAGTTTCTGGTTGTACTCTTCGGTACCTGTATTGTCGGTGTGACCGGAAAGCTCAATGCGCATCGATGGATTATCCGACAGGAGTTTCACAACGCGGTCCAGCTCGAGGAATGATTCCGGTTTCAAAGTGGCTTTGTTGTAATCGAAGAACACGTTT
>DATHKF010000121.1:0-5166 GCA_035489505.1 Bacteroidia bacterium
CCGATTCAATTAACGTGACAATCAATACAATTCCGGTTGTTGCGCTGGGTGCAGACACGGCAGTGTGCGGTGGAACAGTTACACTGGATGCAGGAACTACAGTAGACGGATCGTACCTCTGGAGCGACAACACTACAGCACCAATACTCATAGCAGTTGCAAGCGGTAACTACTCAGTAGTAGTCACAGATACATTGACAGGATGTATGTCGAGCGACAGCATCAACGTTACGATCAACACATTGCCAACCGTAACATTCTCAATGGCTACGGATACTATCTGCGAGCAGGATGCTGATCTTGTATTGACAGGTTCACCAGTAGCAGGAACATTCTCCGGCCCGGGTGTAACAGGAAGCAACTTCGATCCGTCTTCACTCAACGGTCCGCAGACAATTGTCTACACCTTCACGGATACAAACGGGTGCGTTGGAACAGCTTCTGACAACATCGTGGTAGATCCTTGCACAGGAATCAACGACAACAACAGTGTGATATTCGGAATGAGCGTTTACCCGAACCCGAACTACGGTAAGTTCAATATCGAACTCAACTATGTTCCGGTGAACGATGTAACTGTTGAAATCACGAATACACTCGGACAGGTAGTTGCTACTTACGTAATGAATACTACACTGCTTGAAGTGAACATCGGGATGTACGAAGGCGGAATTTATAACGTGAAGGTGACCGACGGTCAGACAACGTATGTAGGTCGCATCGTGAAAGAATAATTAAGAGTACAGTTTGAAGTAAGCCCTGTGTCGGAAGACATGGGGCTTTTTTTTTGTCCGCCACCGGTACGCCTTAACTATTTCCCGTCGCTGCTCTGCAGATTTCGGCGATTACCCGGTATGACAAAAAGAATCGTGGCGAAGGATGGCCGCTCTTCCTACTGATTGTCAGACCGGGTAAGCACACTGTTTAGTTGATTAACAAAAACGATAGCCCGGAATTGTTCTGAAAGTAAACCTGTGGGTTGGTGTGCGACCTGAAGCGCTTATCTCCCTCTTAGAAAACCTTTATCGGGGACTTGCAGGTTCTGGGGATTACCTGAGATGTTTCTTCGCCTGGTCAGCGTAAAAACCGCCTGCACCGGCGATCTTCTGAAAGAGTTCCTTCGCCGCACCTGCATCGCCATTTCCTTCAAGCGCCACTGCTTTGTACCATTCCGCTTCTTCATCAAACACATTATTCTCATCGAGAATAATTTTATCGAGCAGCGGAACGGCTTTGCTGTACATCTCCAGCCTGACGTAACTCACCGCGGTATAAAAAAGCGCGTTGATGTCGTTTGGATTGTGCTCGAGCAACACTTCCATTTTGCTGACGCATTTTCCATAACGTCCGTCGCGGAACGCAATCAAACCTTCGCGCAGGAACTGGTCGGCGGGAACAAGTCTTACTGTTTCTTCCTGTTCGTAATCGACCGTCATTCCATTGTCGTCTTCATACTTTGCCGGTACACCGGTGAGCGGAACTTCTTTGACTTCGATTGGTGTTGCGTAATATTTATCGAACTCGGTTACTTTGAGATCGGCAATAAAACCAACCTGTGCGTTGTAACCTGCTTCAACCTTAACAGGAACAACCGGTTTGGTTTCAACAATTGGTTGTTCTTTATCGTCAACAGGAATGGGTTCTATCACCCGCGACTCATAGTTCATCACCATTTGTGTATCGCCCCTGCCGGGTTTCGCTTTCGGTAAGGTTACAGCAACTACGCGCGCTTCCGGGTTCACAAAATGATCTTCCGCCGGAGAAAGTGAATTCGCCTGCGGGGTAAGTGTAAGCTGCATATTCACATCCGGTTGCTTGACGTTATCCGCCACTTCCGATTTATTGTCCGACGGCCAGAGGTAAACGGCCAATCCAACACCAACAATCACACCCGCAACCAGGATTGAATTCAGATTGACGAGTGAACTCATTCCCGATTTCGCCGCGATATTTTTCTTCAATCCGTCGACATCGGCAAATGCACCCGGCACAAGCGTATACCCTTCCAGCGCTTCGCGGGAGAGTTCACAATCATCAAGCAGGCTTTGAACGCGTTTCGTTTCTTCGGCAGGAAGTTTATTCTGCAGAAAAGCTTCCAGTTGTTCAGCGCTCAGCGAGTGTGTATGTTGGGATGTATCCATCACTGCTCAAGTATTAATTTCAGGTTCCTTTTTCCATTCTGGATGTGACTCTTCACCTGCTTTTCGCTCATTCCGGTGATGTCACATATTTCTTTATACGATTTATCTTTCAGGTAAAACAATTCAATACACAATCGTTGTTCTTCTCCGAGCGCGCCTACTGCTTCTTCCAGTCGCGACAAACGCTCTTCTTTAATTTGTTTGTCGTCGTTCTCTTCTGCTCCGTAAGGAGTCCCATGGACAAACAACGGCTCTTCTTCGTCTTTTTCATACGCTGAATGCTTCCGGTCTTTCACCTGTTTTTTACGCAGTTCGGAAATGCAGTAATTTCTCGCCACAAACATGAGCCAGGTTTTTGTGTTCTCCGGCGTATGTTTTTTGAGCGACTCAAACAGCTTTTCAAAAATCTGCAGTACGGCGTCTTTGGCCAGTTCACGGTCGCGGTAATACTTGAGGCAAACCCCGTACATGAGATGCGCATACCGTATGTAGAGTTCGCCCACGTAAGCCTTGTCACCACTTGAGTGATAAGAACTTATGAGTTCCTCATCGCTGAGGCTGCTCTTCTTTTTCCAGGGGAAAAACCGCATACTTTATGTCATTCTAAGGGTAGGACGCAATTTCGGGAGAATTCCACAGGGTGAATTCTCAAAATGCAACATTCATGAAATCGGGGGATAATTACGCTTACTCCGTCACCTCAGCGTGCAGGTTCACCGCTTCCACCGACCGTATTTCAGGTACAGCACGACGCAATGATTCTTCGAGACCGGCTTTGAAGGTCATCATACGCATGGAACATGACTTGCAGGCGCCTTCGAGCTCAAGTTTCACATCGAGATCGGGCGTAACCTCCAGCAGTTTCACGTTGCCGCCATCAGTCTCCAAAAATGGGCGGATTTGATCTAAAGCGGCTTCAATACGGGCTGTGAGCGGATGTGACATTGAAGGGTAAAGTTAAGGATAATTCGGGACTTGGGGATTCCAATTCCGCTGGCTTTGCTTATGCTGCTTAATAGGAGCGCGGATCAGGTGGATTTGCGCGGATGATCGCCGCGATTTGTAGGACTCAGGTGTTGCTCAATGGTACACGGAAGGCACAGAAAACACAGATTGACACGGAATTTTGGTTTATGATTTCCGCGAAATTCTGTGTGTTCTGTGTTTTCCGTGTACCATTTTTCCATTTCAAATCGCGCAGCGATTCCCTACTGGTTGAGATACACATCCATCCTGAACCCCGCCGAAAACTGCATCGGTTCACCAATGGAACAGAAAAATTCTTCGTGTGCCGGTTTAGGCGTTTTGCCCTTCTTCACTTCTTCCGGTTTTTTGAGCAGGGAAAAACGATCAATAAAACCGAAGTGTTTGATGAGCGTCCATTTACTGTTTTCCTTTTTGTAAAACGCATAACCAATCTGGTAACGGACCGTTTTTCCGGAGAGATATTTCCGGATCTCCACGGTCATGGCAATGGGAGTTCCTTTGACCGTGGCGACTTCAATCGTGTCGGTTTTTCCGGCGGTTTCGATGTACAGCGTTTTGGGTGATTTGAATTTGACAGAATCATTTCCCAAACGCACTTTGTCGAGCGTAATGCGGATGAAATACGGTTTTTTCTGCTCCTGTGCAGAGAGCAGGCCCGCACTGATGGCGAACAATAACAACAGCAACTTTCTATGCATACGGAATCTGTTACAAATAGCGTGCTAAGGTGCAGGTTTCAGCGCTTCGGAATTTCCGGATTTGAATTTTCTGATCCCGCGCAGGAGTCTTACACGAAATACATCATAAATCAGGGCGAGAACCAGGATACCGGCGGGAATGTAAAATGTGCTGTAACCGATGGGCGTGAACAGGTAACCGCCTGCTATTCCACCGAGGAAGAAGAAGAAAATGATAACCACGCGCAAAACAATTTTCTGTCGCAACAGAGGTTTCGCTTCGCGGGTTGCAGAAGTTATTGCCGAAAGATCAATGCCAAGATCTGTAAACATGCCGGTAAGATGTGTGGTGCGCACTACTGCGCCGGATATTACCGAAACCATCGCATTCTGAACGCCCATAATGAACAGCAGGCTTCCAGCCATTAAATCTATGTTGATCTGCTTCCTGGCTACGCGGCTGCCTATTACACCTACCGCTACAAGAACCACTACTTCAACAAGAATAGGCAGCGAATACGAAAACCGTCTCCATCGTCCTGTACGATGAATCCATAAACTGCACAGAAATGCTCCGAGGAAAAACAACAGCATCCAGAGTCCAACCGTACGCGCTGCAGAAAAATTTCCTTCTGCAAGTTCTTCTGCAAACAACGCTACGTGACCCGTTACGTTGGTGGTGAGGACCATGAAGGCGCGGAATCCGGCCACATTCACAAATCCGGCAGTGATACAGAGCAAAGCTGCCAGGCGAATGTTGTGGCGGAAGGTTCTTCTGTGACCGGGATGTCTCAGCATATTCAACAAAGTTAAGTCCTATCTTTGTACCAAATTATTTTTCTGATGAGCATCACAAAAGAGCAGGTTATTGACGCCCTGCGCAATGTCGACGATCCGGACCTGAAAAAGGATCTCGTTACACTGAATATGGTGAAAGACGTAGAAGTAAACGGCAAGAACGTTTCTTTTACTGTTGTGCTGACTACACCGGCTTGCCCGATGAAAGACATGATCAAACGTGCCTGTGAAAATGCGATTACATATTACGTGGACAAAGAAGCCGTAACCACGGTGAACATGACCGCGAATACATCTTCGCAACGAACAGGTGCAGTACTTCCTGGCGTAAAAAATTTCATCGCCGTTTCTTCCGGAAAAGGTGGTGTGGGAAAATCTACGGTGGCTGCGAATCTCGCGGTTGCACTGGCCATGCAGGGAGCAAAAGTCGGAATCGTTGATGCTGATATTTACGGACCATCGATTCCGATGATGTTCGATGTGCTCGAAGAAAAACCGATGCTGCGCGATGTCGATGGAAAATCATTGATCGTGCCCGTTGAAAGTTACGGCGTGAAATTATT
>DATHKF010000122.1:0-2497 GCA_035489505.1 Bacteroidia bacterium
CAGGGATTGTTTGACCCCACGTTCATGGCCGCGCGGTATTATTACACGTACCACTATAAAGTAATCCTGTTCACGTACGATTTCAAACTTGATTCCGCAGATTACTATTACGACATCCTGCTCAGTTCCGGTTATTACAGCAGCAACAATTACGCGAACTACCAGTACATGAAAGGAGAGTTTGGTGTTGCTGAACATTTTTACAAAGAAGCGGAAGAGCGGGATGTAGGTACGGATAAACACACGCGCGAATATTTCTACATGCGCGGGTTGCTGGAGATCAATCGCGGTACACCGGAGCGCGCAGACAGTTTACTGAAGGCGATCATCGACAAAGATGGATTCACACCGGGATACGGATGGCATTGCATTGCGCATGCGCGTGCGCTGATGTACGAAGGACTCACAACGGTCAGCCAGAAAAGACTGAACAGCGCAGCGCGGTTTGAAGAGTTACATATCGGTACAACGTGGGGACAGGAACAGTACAACCTCGGTGTAGCCACGTTGAATTACATGAATGCACTTCGTTTCGAAGCAGAATATTATTTCGAGAACGATGAATGGTATTTCTGGCTGATCCCTGAAAACTGGTACAACTGGTTTCAGCATAAAATGAAGGTGCATCATTTTCGACTCGTGATGGTTTCGCTCGTAGCAGCAAACCCGGAACGCGCTGAAGTATTATACCCGGTTTTCTCTTCTGAAAATATCCTGGGTTGGGATGAAACCTGGCACATGCTGGACGGATTCAGCAACAAATATTTTATCGAAGTGTACGAGAACCTGCTGGAGAATGATCCGCGGCCGGGTGTGAAAAATTACTTGCGCTTTATCCTCGCGCGGTTGCATATGTCACAGGGCGATGAAGATGAAGCAAAAGTTTACCTCGATGAAATCCTTGCAGAAACCTGGGACAACCGGATGGATTTTGACAATCTCCTGCACGCACGTACCTGTGAAGCATTGGCGCTCTGCAGCGAGGGAGCTGAACAGCAGAACTGGCTGGCGGATTGTTACCACGAGTACCCGCAGCTGATCCCGTTCAATGGAATAGGCATGGAGTTCCGCGTGGAAGTGGACGGAGAACTTTACATGCCCGGCACCGACGATTACATCTACCGCATTTCACTGTTCACTTTGATTGCCATGGTTGTGCTGACCGGGTTGTATTTTGCCGCACGAATTTATTTCAGGTTCCGTCATTCGCCGAAGTGGATTGTATTGGGCTCGTCGGTCGTCTGCCTGGCTTCACTGGTGATCTGGCTGACAGGTGTGATTGGCCAGGATAAACTGAGCCAGAAAGAAAGTGTACTTGAAAGTTTCTCCAACTGCAATATTGAATTTGGCGAGAACGATTGGTATCCCACGGCGCAGATCGAATTCGTGGAGAGTGATTCAACTACTCAAATCAAATACACGGTACTCGGCGATGAAGATCAGGTAATCACGAGCGGAACAATACTTGTTGATCCTGATCGTCCGGACCAGTCCGGAAAAATCCTGGCGTATCGTTTATTCAAAATTGAATTTGTGTACACGAACGCCAGCGTTGAAGCACAAGATGTGGATGTGGAAGATGTTGGCGGCACAGAAGATGCTGGCGGTATTTAATATGGCTGATGATTGATGTGCTGATTTGCTGATGGATTTGTGTCCATACGACTAACGATGGCATTCGCGGAAATTTGTCTTAAGCGCCTGCGGCAGCAAGGATTTTTTTTGTCAATCTCACTACGTTCTATTGACATTCGACCCCTTCAGGGTCATGAATCAGGACCCTTTCACTTCGTTCAAGGGACATGTGATCCCTCCGGGATCATAAATGAACCATAATTTATTTCGACTTCGGAGAAGTCGCATGTCCCTTGAACGGAGTGAAAGGGTTTTCCCTCGACCCTGAAGGGGTCGAGTATCAAAAAAAGAAAAATTCCTTGCTGCCGCAGGCGTATCAGCACATCAGCAATCATCACATCACTTTTTCATCTCAAACCGAATCTCTCCATTCGCCCGCATCCCGCAATTCTTCCACCCGGCCTTCGTATAAAACGCTTCAGCCCGCGTTCCAGGCGCAGTTCCCAGCCAGAGATCATCATCGTGGTTGGAGAAATACCAATCGGTCATCGCATCGTGCAGCAATCGCCCGGCTCCTTGTTTCTCGAATGCCGGATCAACAAACAACGCCCAGATATTTTTGGTTTCTACGTCAATAATCGCAAAGCCGATGATGACGCCATCTTTTTCCGCAACCCATCCTTTGTTCGGAGCAGCAATGAATTTCTGATAGTCTGCTTCGGTGACGAGCAATGGATTGTTCAGCACATTTTCCTTCACCGCCATGCGGATCACGTGAAGTCGTGGAATGTCCGAAGGAACGGCTTCCCTGATCAGCATTATTGAGCGCGGTTAAGATATTTCATCGTTGTGTCTGCCCGGTTGGACCAGACTGTTGCGCTATCAAGAAATCGTTGTTCGGCTGTGGCGTGAAATTGTTTCG
>DATHKF010000123.1:0-2686 GCA_035489505.1 Bacteroidia bacterium
ACCCGAGGATCAGGCCGGGTTCGAGCGTACGTACGCCGCCCTGGTATTTCGAAGTGTACGCTGAATCGGCACCATACGGCAGCAGCGCGATCCTGTCCTGTGCGCCCGTGAAGCAACCGTCGGCATCCTGGTCGAAGAATGTCACGCAAAGGGAGTCGTTACCGATAACAACATCTTTTCCCTTTATCCAAAGCGGTTCGAACGAGAGCCAGAAATTTTTATCAAGGAGTTTCACGCCAGAGTAAAGCGAACTATTCTCAAACAGATCCACGCGCACATTGCGGATATCCATTTTATTGCCCAGGAGCGTGTAACGGAGTTTATGCACAGCTTGATTCTGAGGAAATGTAAGCTCGACTGCAATTACACCATCTCCTTCACTACTGAATGGCGAGCCATCATCCGTGTAATTATAATTGAAATTCCGGTCCACGTATGCACGCATGCCTGGTTGACCAATGTCCGTGAAATAAATGAGACAAAATTGTTCAGGTGCGTAACCCGGCGGAATGTAGGGCGATCCGATAAAGACAAATCCATGCTGACCTTTGGCGATAGGAAGGATAAATTGAGGTTGGTTACCTGCGCCGAACAACGATGTATCTGTGCTGTTGATCGTAAAGGCCGGGGCGGGCATAACTGCATCTCTTTGTCTTTGGTCAGTGAGAAAACGTTCGGGTTGCACAGATACGCTTTGTGCGGGAAGCAATGACGGTAAAAGAATAAGAGCAAGCAGGAGGCGCATAAAGAGTAACGGTGAAGTGTAAGTTGCTATTGTGTGAACCGAACCTGGCCGGATGATTTTAATTATTGTTGATCAAATCTAACGAAACATTATGTAATCGTTTTAGTAACAAGGCTCCTAAATCAAAAATCAAATTTTCAAACGTTTGTTACCGCCTATTCCCGTATAAATGTTTATTCTTGAAGTACGAAGATTCCGATTTCGCTGATTCAGTTTCAAATTCACTAACCTGCCCGGGCAATAAAATAAACTCCAATGGATATTACTATCGTTTTTGTACACGGATACAGCGTGACCAACCTGGATACTTACGGGGAACTTCCCCTGAGATTGAAGGCGGAAGCGGCACTTAGAAATATCAATATTGTCGTTAAGGAAATATTCCTTGGACGTTACATCAGTTTCAATGATGAAGTAACCCTGAATGATATTTCAAGGGCTTTTGAGACTGCGTTGAAGGACGAACTGGAAAGCGGTCAGCGGTTTGTTTGCATCACACACTCAACGGGCGGACCCGTGGTTCGTGATTGGTGGCAAAAGACATTGGATGGACAAACAGCAAGTGCGGCAGTTGTTCCATCACTGAGTCACCTGATCATGCTGGCGCCTGCTAATTTTGGCTCGGCGTTGGCGCAACTCGGAAAAAGCAGGTTGAGCAGAATCAAAGCGTGGTTTGATCGCGTTGATCCGGGACAGAAAGTTCTTGACTGGCTGGAACTGGGAAGTAAACAGGCCTGGGACCTGAACACAAAGTGGGTAAAAAGTGCAGGAAGTCAGATTGGCGAACACGGTGTTTTCCCATTTGTGATTACAGGACAATCCATAGACCGAAAACTTTACGATCATTTAAATCCGTACACGGGCGAATTGGGATCAGACGGTGTTGTGCGAGTGGCGTGCGCAAATCTCAACGCCAGGTACGTTAAGCTGATACAGAAAACGGAGCGCAGTGCCCTCGATAAAATTGTGATTCTTCCGAATCTTGAAATAGCTGAATCTGAATTTAAAGAGTCGGTGGCTGTTCCTATGAGAATTGTTAGGGGAAAATCACACTCCAATGTCGACATGGGCATTATGAGAAGTGTGGACAAGGCGCCGGGAAATGATAAGAGTACGGAAACTGTCAACGCAATCCTGGATTGTATCGCAGTGAAAAACATCGGGGACTACGGCGTACTTATAGAAAAATTTGACAGAGAAACCGCGCAGGTGCAGAAAGATGAATTGATTGAAGAAACCGGAACGGTATTCTCCCGGCATTTTATTCATGATAAATTCAGCCAGGTCATATTCCGGATTACGGACTCAGAAGGTTACCCGGTGACGGACTTTGACCTGATCTTTACAACCGGAGAAAGAAATAGTCCGGATGATTTTCCGCAAGGATTTGTTGCCGACCGTCAAAGAAATAAGGGCAATCCTGAAATGATAACTTATTTCTTCAACTACAGCATTATGAAAGGTGAACCTGCGGGAAAATACCGCAAGCAAACCCCGGGCGTGCAAACCATCGGATTAAAAGTGGTCGCGCGGCCCGACACCGGTTTTGTTCGCTTTGTTGAATGCGAAATAAATGCTTCGTTCAACCTGCTTGATAAAGCGCTCAAACCAAATTCCACAACATTGGTTGAGATCGTTCTTCAGCGTGTGGTTAGCAAGGAAGTTTTCAGGCTGGAGCCGTTAACGCAGGATACAATGCCTGCTGCCCGCAAGCAGGGAGATTTTAAAGACACGAAGGCGGGAAATGACATCGTTGAATAATTGTTAAATCGGATTGAAGCCATTGTCCTTAAAAAACTCACATGATTTTTTCGTGTGAGTTTTTTGCTGATACGCAGGACGCACCCGTTGAAAACGGTTGAAACCGTTTTGGGGCATTGCTGTTGTTCATTGCCGGGGGCTTAAACCCCCGGCAATGAACAACCCCAGATCGCTCAACCG
>DATHKF010000124.1:0-6798 GCA_035489505.1 Bacteroidia bacterium
GTCCTGTGCCATTGCTTTTTGATCCGGGGTTCCGGCCGCAAGTACCGCCATAATTTCGTATCCCTGGCGCTGGTGAAAGCTTTCTTCTTTGCAGATGCGCACCATCGCGCGCGAATACGGACCGTAAGATGTGCGCTGGAGCATCACCTGGTTTACAATCGCTGCGCCGTCTACCAGCCAGCCAACTGCACCCATATCTGCCCAGGTCAAAGTAGGGTAGTTGAAGATGCTCGAATATTTTGCTTTGCCGGTGTGCAGCTGGTTAATCAGTTCATCGCGGCTGATGCCCATGGTTTCGCAGGCCGAGTAGAGGTATAATCCGTGACCGGCTTCGTCCTGTACTTTGGCGAGAAGGACTGCTTTACGGCGCAAACTTGGGGCGCGGGTAATCCAGTTGCCTTCGGGCTGCTGACCGATAATTTCCGAGTGTGCGTGCTGCGAAATCTGGCGGATCAGCGTCTTGCGGTACTTTTCCGGCATCCAGTCTTTCGGCTCAATAAACTCGTTTTTATCCAGTTTGGAGTTGAAAATCTCCTCAAATTGAACGGTATTTTCCATGTTTTGGCAGGAATCTTTAAGAAAGAACAAATATAACTATTTGCTGTGGGGTTTCAGAATGACATTTGTCAGCGATTGGCCTACCATTGGATGTCGTCATTTTTCGGAGGTAAACCAAGCCTGGTCAAATTCAATTGCTAAACAGGATACGCTCTATTTTTCGCGCGCGATTACCCTGACCAGATTCTCCCCGAAATCCGTACTTTCGCACCCGTATTTGTAAAAACAAGATGGCCAGATTTCATTCGCTCCAGGTTGCCGGAATTACTCAGGAAACTCCTGACTGTGTGTCAGTTGTGTTCGATGTTCCGGAATCGCTCCTTCCCGAATTCACCTACATTCAGGGTCAATACCTGACCCTGAAACTGAACGTGGATGGCGAAGAGATCCGCCGCTCCTATTCCTTGTGCAGCAGTCCGGTAACGGATAAAGAACTTCGCGTAGCGGTGAAAAAAGTGACGAACGGAAAGGGTTCGACCTGGATCAACGAGCGCATGAACATTGGCGACACGATTGACGTGATGACACCGATGGGTAATTTTTATTCGCGGCTCGAAGCGTCGAATAAAAAGCATTACGTGTTGTTTGCCGGCGGAAGCGGAATTACGCCCATGCTGTCGATCATGAAAAGCGTTCTTGCCATTGAACCGAACAGCCGCGTGACATTGATCTACGGAAACCGCGATGTGCAATCTGTGATTTTCAAAAACCAGATCGACGAACTGGAAAAAAATAATTCATCGCGGCTGAAAGTGATTCACGTGCTGGAGAATCCTCCTTCAGGTACGGAAACGATGTACACCGGTATGCTGCTTCCTGAAAAAGCAAAAGCAATTTTCGATAAGCACATTGGCCTTGCACCGGAGAATGAATATTTCATCTGTGGTCCCGGACCGATGATGGAGAACGTGAAAAAAGTTCTCGCGGAATTAAAAGCGCCAACGGAAAAAACGCATATCGAATATTTTTCTGCGGTGATTGAAGCGGTGAATGCAGCAGAAAAAAAATCGACATCACCGGGAGGAAAGCTGGTGAGCAAAGTCACGATTATCCTCGATGGCGATCAGCAGACATTTGATATTCCTTCCGACGGGCAAACTGTTCTCGATACAGCGATCAACGCGAAGATGGACGTTCCTTTCGCCTGCAAAGGTGCGGTATGTTGCACCTGTCGCGGAAAGATCATCGAAGGCAAAGCCACTATGGCGATGAACTACGCGCTTACGGAACAGGAAGTGGAGGATGGATATATTCTTACGTGCCAGGCGCACCCGGCGAGCGAGACGCTGATTGTGAGTTATGATGAGCCGTAAGGTTTGCCACTAAGTCGCTAAGTCGCAAAGAAGCACAAAGTATTTTCGTTCGTCAGCCTCGGCTCCGATTCTTGTCACCTCGGCTCCGCTCGGTCTGACAAGAAGCTTCGACCATCGTTTTCGTATAGCGAGAAGTGGAGAAACGTCGTAAATCGAAATCTAGTATTGAAACCGCTTGTCAGACCGAGCGGAGCCGAGGCTGACGGCACAGTCAGCCAATTTCTTCGTGATGCTTAGTGCCTTGGTGTCTTCGTGGCAAATGACTTCACACAAAAAAAGCACCACAAATTTCTTCGTGATGCTTTCTGTCTTTGTGACTTAGCGGCTATGACCCCACTGTATATTTTCTCTCGCTGATCAGCAAGCCGGTTTCATTCCACATTTTCCACGTTCCGGTTTTTTCTCCGTTGGCGTATTGCATTTCCATGCGCTTGTTTCCGTTGTCGTCCCACACGAACCACATGCCGTCTTTCACACCTGCTTTGTAAGAAGCTTCGCTGATTTTCATTCCCGCCTGGTTCCAGCTTTCCCAGATACCATTGCGCTCACCGTTCAGGTAACTTCCGGCTTCCATCTTCGCACCGCTTTCGTAGTAGTACGTCGCAAAACCTTCGAGCTGTCCTTTGATGACATTGAACTCGGCTTTGGTAATTCCGCTTTCATATTTCTGCGTATACGTTCCGGTGAATGAGGTTCCGCTCTCATCAACGTACATACCGTTTACATAACTGATCTTTTGAGTATTTCCTACAACGGTAAAAAGAAGGAGGAAAAGAAGAAGGACACAGCGTTTCATAGATCCTTGTTTTAATGGTTAACACTACACGTATTCACGTTCGCATAACAAATGTCACTCCTTCTTTGACCTTCGCATAAGGATACCGTAACGTAAAGTTTACATTGGCTTAAATTGCTGATAATGAGGATGAAAAATAATAGAAAGATTCAAAATTCGTGATTTCTGCCACGAAGGCTCAAAGGCCCAAAGTCGCACTAAGAATCTATAAACAGGAATAGCTTCGTGTCCCTTAGTGGCTTTGTGCCTTAGTGGCAAGAAAAAAAACAGGAATTTGTAGTCTTACCGTTGCTGAAGCGCAACATTCAGTTCCGGTTCAAGATCGGAACCATCTGCAACAACTGTGGTCGCAGAGTAGGTAATGTAATGAAATTCAAGTATATAAGTGCCTGCCGGAAGTTCGGGCAGGTAGAAATTGCCATCAAAATCGGTGTACGTTACAATGTTTGTTCCTTTCACACGGACTTCAACTCCAGCCAGTGTTTCATTGGATGATTTGTCGGTAACGTTACCGGTAACAAACATCACACCCGAACCTGGATTGCCTGCGATGAGTGCGTGACCCATCAGGAGGCAGAAGAGAATAGGTGTGATTGCTTTTTTCATTACGTCACAAAATTATTACCTGCGCATGTCATGAAGTTTATTGGAGTATGAACACTGTGTTATCTCTGGCTGGCAAATATTATCGCAGTGTTAACTCCGGATAATGCCCCGCGATGATTAACTTTAATTTCTTCATCGCATCAACACGACTGCACCATGGTTTCTTCTTCCGATGCTATTCCCGCATTCAATTGGGATAAATGGTACGCTGCGGCCGGTGGCAGAACAATCGATATTCCGGAAGCCGATCGTTTGATCAAAGTCATCAAGGAAGAACAGACCACCCGTTTTGATGGGCCCGTTGCAGAAATGCGCAGGATTTTTGATTCACCCGAAGAAGCCGCACAGCTGATTAAAGAAAAAGCCCGTGAGTTTGGCGCCGATGAAGTTGGCGTGGCTTTGATCGAGCCTTCTGATATTTATCGCGGCCGCGGACTCGAAGGCAAATTCGCCGTGGTTGTTGGACAGCGTATGCGCTGGCGCGAATTCCAGGTAGTGCCTTCGCGTGAATCGGCGATTGAATGCCTGCGGATTTATTATTCGCTTGGTGAAACGGTGATTGCACTCGCCTCTTTTGTGCGAAGCCTGGGTTACGAATGCCGCGTTGAACATCCGTTAGGCGACAGCGACGTGTTGCATATTCCGCTCGCACTGAAAGCGGGATTCGGAGAGCTTGGCAGACACGGTTCGATCATTCATCCAACGATGGGACCGCTGTTCCGTCTCGGCAGCGTAATTACTTCACTCCAACTGGCCTGTGATAAACCCATTGACGCCGGCATCGCGAAGTTTTGCGACACGTGCAAAGCGTGCAGGATTTATTGTCCGGCGAAAGCCATTCCTGATGAGCGCAGTCCGGAAGCGGGTAAAGATCACTTGGGCAACGACCGCTACATGATCGACACGGGCAGGTGCTTTCCGTATTTCGCGAAGCACAATTACTGTTCCATCTGCCTGCCGGTTTGTGTGTACAACCACAAAGAATGGGCGAAGGATTTTGATGGGTTCCAGACGAAGAAGTGGCCGGAGATAATTATGGAGGAGCCGCCGCCGGTTGTGGATCCGGTAGAGGGGCATCATTATAATAAACTAAAGAGATAGGGTGGGGGTAAACGGTTGAAACCGTTGTGCGACCCTGCTGAATCCATTGCCGGGGGCTTAAGCCCCCGGCAATGGGAAACTCTTGCTGGTTCAACCGCTTTGCTCTATGCAATCATTGCCGGGGGCTTAAGCCCCCGGCAATGAGCAACCCCAACTCTCTCAACCGCTTCAGCGGTTTTCCTAAGCGTTTTCAAACGACTACAAACGCTTACAAACATTTACATCCGACTACAAATACTTATTCACCGGCTAACGGGATGTGATGACCGAAGTTTGCGACATATTAACCATTAAAAAAAATACTTATGTCGTACAACCGAATCTGGATTCATGCCAACTTTTCTACCAAGGACCGCCGGCGCCTTATTACTTCGTCGGCTGAAGAAAAAATTCACAATTATTTGTCAGACCAACTCAAGCAATGCGGCTGCATTCCTAAAATAATCAATGGAACCGCAGATCATGTTCATTTATTATTTCTGGCAAATCCGAAAATTGCGATGACCGATGTCTTTAAGCAGATTAAAGGAAGTTCCTCACATTGGATCAATGCCAATAAACTCTCATCAGTCAGGTTTTGCTGGCAGGATGGATTTGCAGCGTTCACCATCAGCGAGTCGCAGGTCGATAAAGTGTATCAATACATTGCCAATCAGAAAGAGCATCACGCCAGGAAAAGCTTCACGGAAGAGTTGTCTGAACTAGTGGCTGCTTATGGGTTGACTTTAGAGACGCCACGCAAGGGAAACGGTTGAAACCGTTAGGCAAATCTGCTGAAACTATTGCCGGGGGCTTAAGCCCCCGGCAATGTGCAGCCTTTGCTCCCCCAACCGCTTGAGCGGTTTTCAATGCGCATTGCCACTAACAAACAGCACAGGAAAACGGTTGAAACCGTTAGGCAAATCTGCTGAATCCATTGCCGGGGGCTTAAGCCCCCGGCAATGGACAGCCTTTGCTCCCCCAACCGCTTCAGCGGTTTTCACAGCACCACTATTGCCAAAAAGAAACAGAAATTTCCCTCCAAACATTTTGACAATCAGTCTGCTTGGCCTAACTTGCCCGTGGCAATCACTTCCTAAAACACATGACACGAACAGGTTTCAGTACCCGCTTGACTTACCTGCTTTTTATAACCGCATTGAGCATTCAGGGTGTGCATGCACAAATTACACCCTGCGGACCTTTGCAGGCCAGCGCAATAGTCGATTGTGCTGCAGGAACTGCGCAGCTCTCCGTGGTCAATGGGTACTCGACCTACACCTGGTCGCCTGCTGCAGGTTTGTCTAATGATACAATTCCCAATCCTGTTGCTTCCGCGGCCGGCACGTATTCGGTAACAGCCACGTACCAGGGACCCAATCTTATTGTCAATCCCGATTTCGCTGCCGGAAACAGCGGCTTCACCAGCGGAATGACTTTTTCCACCATTTATACTCCATGCAATTATTGGGTAGGCGCACAATGGTTCCAGAATTATTTTCCGGGATTAACTGATCATACGCCCACCAACGACAACATGTTCATGATGATTGACGGTTGCACATCACCAACCATCATCTGGGAAGAGTCCAATCTCGTGGTGCAGGCGAATGCAGATTACCAGTTTTTCTTTTGGGCAACAGAATCGGGTGCGAATCAACCCACTTTCGAAATTCATTTTATCGGCAATGTTACCGGAGATAATATCATAGCTACGCCGGTTGGAATTCCTGCACCGAATAATAACAGCTGGATCTGGGATCAGTACGGAGTCGCATCCTGGAATGCAGGCGCCAACACCAGTGTCTCTATTCGCATCGTTAATCTCGCTACACAAGGTTACGGAGTTGATTTCGGTATGGACGATTTCGATTTTCACCAGTTCTGCACCACCACCGATTCAGTACAGGTTAGTTTTCCAGCACCGGTTAGTCTCGGGGCGGACCTGACGCTGTGTGATGTCACAACCGCTACGCTCGATGCAGGACCGGGAGGAACTTACCTGTGGAATACGGGTGCAACAACGCAAACCATTCAACCTTCAGTTCCCGGATTTTACTGGGTGACGTACGACAATGGAATTTGTGTATCAACCGATACGGTCCTTGTTTCGGGATTGATCACAGAGCCCGTTGCGCTCGGCGAAGACATCGTGCTGTGTGAACTGGATTACATTCAGCTCGATGCCGGCACAGGCACCAACTACCTGTGGAATACTGGTGATACCACGCAAACAATAACACCGACTATGGCGGGAACTTATTACGTGACCGTGGGTAGCGGCAACTGCACAAGCACCGATACCATTGAACTCGTTGGAACGCTCGGAGAAAGTATCCTTTTCATTCCGAATACGATTACACCGAACGGAAACGGAATGAACGATGTCTTTTACGGTTACAGCGCCGACGTTGCACAATTCCACATGCTCATTTTCGATCGCTG
>DATHKF010000125.1:0-3470 GCA_035489505.1 Bacteroidia bacterium
AAAGTCCGCATCATCGGTTTTGAGAAATTATCCGGAGCCTGGGATTTCCTGCTGTATGCGTTGCGCATTCCAGTTTTCACAGCTAAGATTGGTGATTCCCCGGAAAAAACAATTGTGTACGTGGGCGAATTCCTTCCGCCGCGAACTGCGCGCATGGCGAAGTGGCTGAAGCGAAAAAACAAGTATCGCACAGTATTGTTATGCAGCCGTCACGGGTACGTTTCCGCTTTTACCAATAACAGTTTTGATCGCACGTTTTTATTCCGCAACGCCTGGCACCTGCGTCGCATATTGCGCAGCCTTCCTCCTATTTGGTTAATGCATTCGTTCGCCCCGAAAAGCCATTTCCCTGACGTCGCACGGGAAACATTGCCTGGCGTTCCTTTTATCCACGACATGCAGGATGTGTACGCAACGTACTACGGCACATCGCCTGCACTGCGCTGGTTGCAACGCGAGTTACCTCATGAAAAAAATTGCCTCACTTATGCCGACGGTGTAGTGGCGCATTGCCTGGAGGCCAACGTCGGCTTCCGCCGTTACGGCATCACCGAAAAGCCTCCTACACTTTTCTTCCCGCTGTATTGCGACGACGATTGCTTCATTGACAACGCAAAGAAAATTTCGGATTCAGAAATTCACCTCGCATACGCAGGTGGCGTGGCAGGCTCGCACCGCGATCCGGGTCATTATGGCAACATCCAGTTCCACCGGCTCATCGAAACACTCACTGCGCAGGGCCTGCACTTTCACATTTATCCCAGTCCGTCGAACATTCGTGCGGATTATGAAGAATATGAGGCGCTGGACAAAACCAATCCGCGGTTTCACTTTCACAAACCTGTGAAACAGGAGGCGCTGGCGGAAGAATTGTCAAAATATCATTTTGGAATTCTGCCTTTCTTCAAGGAGTTGTCGGAGCAATCGCCGATGAAACTCAAGTACGCCACCACGCTGAAACTTTTCAATTATCTCGAAGCAGGATTACCTGTTATCGTATCAGGCGATCTCGGCTTCCAGAGTTGGCTGGTGAAACGTTACGATTTTGGTGTGGTGATTGCGCTTGCGGACGTAGGCATACTGCGCGCGAAACTGGAAGCCGTTCCCGACACACATTTTCCGGAACAGGTGCGCCGTGCACGACAAACACTCGCACTGAGCCGTCACGTCAATCGGCTTGAAAATTTTTACCGTACCACGTCAGCCCGCAAGTTTCCGGAAAGCCGGTAAAGCGCTTACGCGAATCAGCGGATTACCATCAGTTTCCTGGTGACCGGTGCAAAGTCGTCTCCTTCAAGAATTACAAAATAAATTCCGCTTTCCCACGTACTGGTTTGAAGCTCGACCTGGTTTTGGTGTTGTGCGATACTTTGGTTGAAAATCGTACGGCCTTGCATATCCACCACATGCAAATTTTTCGACTGCGGCTTACCCGGCTTGAGAAGCACCGTTACGGAATGGCCGGTTGATGCCGGGTTTGGGAACAGGCTGAAATCGGGAGTTTGTACATCAGTAGAACTGATCCATTGCGGACTGTAGGGTACTGCACAATTGCCCGATAATGCTTCTGCCGATTGCGGATCGTTCTCCGAATCGCCCCACACGCAAACATCATCAATATAATAAGCCCGATGTGGGAATTGGCAGGAAGAACATGCGTTAACAACAAGGGTGTTGGCATCCGTCATAAAATTGCCGATACAGATGTATCCATAAGCGCTGTCAGCAACAAATGTTCCCGAAATAGTCGTCCAGTTTTGCGTGTCGGTAATGACGGTTGGTTCTGCAAGCTGGCAGGAGTTGTTGATTGGAAAGCTGGGAACAGTGGAAAATTTTGCACCGACATTGTTCGTCGCATACTGACTGTTTTCCGTAAAAGATATTTTGAAACTGACGTAGTACAGCTGTCCGACTGTAAGCGGCGCGATGAGTTGCGTGTAAATGTTCTCACGATAATCTACCATCACCGATGGCGCCCCGGTACAGGTGGCCATATACCCCTGCCCCGTAGCAGCCTGCTGATTGCCCCAGGCATTTGCCGGTACGGAAAAAGGGGATGTGCCGCAAGCATTCAGGTACTCGGTGTGATATTGTGGGTTATTATTATTCCAGGAAGGGAACCAGCCGGTGCAATAGGACACCTGGTTATAAAAATTGGGACACTGCACATACGTTTCGAAACTGTAATTCGGTACGTAGTTCTGAGCGAATATCAGTGCGGGCAGCAGGCTTGTTGCAACGAGAAGTAAGCGTTTCATATTGGAGTGCTAGGGGTAAAACAATGAATGATCTGGCGCAAACAGGGGCGGATTTTCTTTACTTTTACCTCCCTATTCCCGGTTTTACAAAGATGAAGGTAGTCATAGTTGGTGCGCGTGCTGACGGTCACGCGAAAGTGGTTTTGGAAATTCTGCTCGCGATGAAAAAATTCACCGTGGCCGGATTCATCGACGACGATCCGGCGAAGAAAGGTTTGCTGATCCGCGGCATTCCGGTGATCGGCGGCATGAGCGATCTGCCTGACCTTATTGCGAAAAATCAGATTGCCGGAGCCATGGCTGCTATTGGCCACAACGAAATGCGCCGCAATTTGTCGGAGCAGATTGAAAAGTTCGGCCTCGAGCTGATTAACGCCATTCACCCAACCGTACATTTCGATTCGGATGTAGTGATTGGCAAAGGCTGCTACATTGGCCAAGGTGTGATCGTAGTTACCGGTTCGAAAATCGGCAACAGCGTGAATATTCATACCGGTACAACCATCGACCACGACAATGTGATTGAAGATGGAGCCAATATCGGGCCCGGTACACATACTGCGGGCCGTGTGCACATTGGCAAAGACGCGTTTCTTGGCACGGGCACGAATGTTATTCCTGATTGCCGTATCGGCGAAGGCGCTATTACCGGTGCAGGCACTGTGGTGATCCGCGATCTGGAGCCTTTCACAAAATCTGTTGGTGTACCAGCCAGAACAATCGGAAAAGAGGCAAAATAAAGTTCCTGCTAAGCCCGATTTTCGTAAATTTGCCGACTCTTATGAAAAACATATTCATCACCGGCGGTGCCGGATACGTGGGTTCGATCCTGGTGCCCAAACTCCTTGCAAAAGGTTATCGCGTTACAGTACTCGACCTTATGATCTACGGTAAGGAAGTATTGCCTGAACATCCGCAACTCAATGCAGTGAAAGGCGATATCCGCGACCAGGATTTGTTGCGCACATTGTTGGCTGGGCAGGATGCGGTAATTCACCTCGCATGCATCTCCAATGATCCCAGCTTTGAATTAAATCCTACGCTTGGCAAATCAATCAATCTCGATGCGTTCGAGCCCATGGTACAGATTGCGAAAGAATTGGGCGTGCAGCGTTTCATTTACGCATCTTCTTCCAGCGTGTATGGCATCAAAGAAGAGCCGAATGTGCACGAAGGCATGGAACTCGAGCCGTTGACCGATTACTCGAAATT
>DATHKF010000126.1:0-2025 GCA_035489505.1 Bacteroidia bacterium
TATGTGGGCAGCGTGCGTGTGATGGTTGTTGCCGGGCAAGATGCAGCGTATGGCAAAACAGAAAAAACGGTTGCGGTACGCAAACCGTTGATGCTCCTCGGAACATTACCGCGCGTGGTTGGTCCCGGAGAAACAGTGGACCTGCCGGTGAACATTTTTGCGATGGAGAAAAAAGTAAAAGATGTTTCAGTCACCGTGACTACAAACAACATGTTCTCCATTGACGGCCAGTCTGTCAAAACAGTTTCGTTCAAAGACATCGGAGAAGAAGTTGTCATGTTCCGTTTGAATGTGGCGAAAGCTGCGGGTCTCGGAAAAGTCACCATCGTGGCCACAGGAGGAGGTGAACGATCGGTCTACGAAATAGAACTTGATGTGCGAAATCCGAATCCGCGCATGACCGACGCATTCGAAACGATTGTTGATCCGGGACAAACATGGACAACAGATTACACACCGATCGGAATACAGGGAACAAATTCCGGTGTTCTTGAGATCAGCAGTATTCCACCGTTGAACCTCGGAGAACGTTTGGATTACCTGTTGATGTATCCGCACGGATGTATCGAGCAAACGACTTCGGCTGCATTCCCGCAATTGTATCTCGCAGAAGTGGTGAAGCTTGATGACAATCAAAAAGGAAAAGTAGGCGAGAATGTGAAAGCGGCGATCACGCGTCTCCGCGATTTTCAAACTTCATCCGGCGGTCTCGGTTACTGGCCGGGCGACGAATACCCGAGCGAATGGGGAACGAATTACGCCGGTCATTTCATGATTGAAGCCGAAGAGAAAGGATACACGCTGCCGTCGGGCTTCCTCGACAACTGGAAAAAATTCCAGCGCGAGCAAGCCATGAACTGGACTCCGCGTTACGACCGTTTCTATTACCGCAACGATGATCTCATCCAGGCGTATCGTCTCTACACACTCGCACTGGCCGATGCTCCTGAACTCGGAGCCATGAACCGTCTGCGCGAATTGAAAACGCTTACGGTGCAGGCGAAGTGGAGACTTGCTGCGGCATACCATCTCGCCGGACAACCGGAAATTGCGAAACAACTGGTTACCGGTCTGGCAACAACCATTACTCCGTACACCGAGTATGCGTATTCCTATGGCAGCGGAGACCGCGACGAAGCGATGATCCTGGAAACGCTGAGCATCATGGGCGGCGACTGGAGAACAAAAGGTGCGCCGGTTGCGAAATCGATTTCCGATCGCCTGAACAAAAAGTATTATTACATGAACACACAGGCGACTGCATACAGCTTGCTGGCATTGTGCAAATTTTCTTCTGCGGATAAAAATTCGACCGGAGTAAACGCCGATTACACAATCGGTGCGAAGAAAGGCAATGTGAACATTAAGGAAGCTGTTTCGCAAACCGATATGATGATCGTAGATATCAAAGGCGGAAAAGTAACCGTGAAGAACAACGGCAAAGGAGTTTTGTTTGTCCGCGTTATTCTCTCTGGTGTTCCTGAAGCCGGCAAAGAAACCGATTCGCAATCGAACCTGCTCATGGATGTTTCATACACAAGCATGAACGGTCTCGATCTTGATCCGACCAAGATCACGCAGGGAACAGATTTCATTGCTGTGGTGAGAGTGAGTAATCCGGGCTTGCGCGGCGAATACCGTGAACTTGCGCTGACACAGATCTTCCCTTCAGGTTGGGAGATCCGTAACCAGCGCATGATGGCCGGCCCAATTGACGACATGGCCAAATCGGATTACTACGATTACCAGGACATCCGCGATGATCGCGCACTCACCTACTTCTACATTCAGCCGAACAGTTCACGCACGTATCGTGTGCAACTGCACGCGGCATACACGGGGCATTTCTACATGCCTGCGGTGTATTGTGAAACGATGTATGACAATACGGTGAACGCGAGGAAAGCGGGAGCGTGGGTGGATGTGATACCGGAGGTGTATAACTAAAGCGGCTTGAACGAGGCTGGGAAAAGCAGTGCGCAGTAAAAATAGTGCGCAGTAGGACAGTGCGCAGTCTCGTGATGA
>DATHKF010000127.1:0-4370 GCA_035489505.1 Bacteroidia bacterium
TGAAACAGAGCTCCCCCGTACATTCGATGAACTGAACCCTGTTGAAAACCCTGCTGCAAAAGTATTCTGGGGCCGTTTTCCCCTCGAAGCAGCAGCTTCCTGTTTCGTGTTCAAAGGAGAAGGAAAAGTGCAGGAACTGGTCCATAAGCTCAAGTACAACGGACGCAAAGATGCGGGAATTGCGGCCGGAAAATATTTTGGCAGCATCCTTAAGGATATTTCACCATTTTTAACAGGAAACCTCATTGTTCCGGTGCCTTTGCACGAGGATAAGCTGCAAACACGGGGATATAACCAGGCCGCCTGTTTTGCGCAAGGGTTGTCTGAAGCGATGAATATTCCCTACAACGAAAAAACATTGATCCGCCTGAAAGCGACCGCCTCCCAGACGCGTAAAAACCGGGAAGAACGCTGGGACAACGTGGGCGAAGTGTTCAGCGTTCCGGCGAAGAAACAACTCGAAGGAAAACACATCATCGTTGTGGACGATGTAATCACAACCGGTGCAACGATTGAGGCGTGCGTGTTGCCGTTCCTGGATATTCCGGGTGTGAGGATCAGTATTGTTTCGTTAGCGGCTGCAAGGGATTAACCCACCATTGTGAAAAGTTCGCCGCAGATTTCGCAGATGACGCAGATCGAAACTGATTAATAATTTTGAATGATTCAATCAGATCGCGAAGCGATCATAAATCAATTGAAAAGCCGCAGATGACGCAGATCGAAACTGATTAATAATTTTGAATGATTCAATCAGATCGCGAAGCGATCATAAATCAATTGAAATTGAATGATAGAAGTGTGATCTGCGCAATCAGCGAAATCTGCGGCAAAAAAAGAAGCCGGGTGCATAATCCAATTCAGGCGTTTGCCTTCGGTACAGCATTCATTAACAGACACGATATGCAGTTAATTCCGATCTTTGCGCACTAAATCATGGCAGAGTCACTTCACATCACCGGACATTCCAAAGCCGAAAAATACGTTTCCCTGTTTCCGCAACTCAAAGCGTTGTGTGAAGGTGAACCGGATATGACCGCCAACCTGGCAAACATTTCAGCTGCACTCAAACAAGCGTTCGGATTTTTCTGGGTTGGATTTTACATCGTGCGGAAGAATGAACTTGTGCTTGGGCCTTTCCAGGGACCGGTTGCGTGCACACGCATTGCATCGGGCCGCGGGGTGTGCGGAACAGCGTGGAAAGAAAAAAAGTCAATCGTTGTTCCCGATGTTGAACAATTTCCGGGACACATTGCATGCAGTTCCGACAGCAAATCAGAAATTGTTGTGCCGGTATTCAACTCCGCAGGCATGGTGACCATGGTGCTTGATGTAGACAGCGACGTGCTGAATGCTTTTGATGAAACGGACGAAAAACATCTCGTGGAAATCTGCACGTGGATCGGGCAATTAAATCACGGCGATGCAGTATAAACAACTCATTGCCCCGGTTATTTTTCTTTTCACCGCCTGTGCACAGATTGTGACGCCCGACGGAGGACCGAAAGACGTAACTCCGCCGCACGTGGTCGAGTACGCGCCCGACAGCGCCGCAACGAATTTCAAAGGCACGCGTATCGTCATCCGTTTCGACGAATACATTGCACTGAACGATCTGAACAAGCAGCTCATTATTTCTCCTGCGGTGAAACGCAGACCGGAAATCACCGTGCGCAAGAAAGATATTGTCATCGAATTCAAAGACACGCTGCAACCGAACACCACGTATTCAATCAGTTTCGGAAAAGCAATCCGCGACATCACGGAGAATAATTCACTGGATAATTTCCGTTACGTTTTCTCCACCGGCCCGGTCATTGATTCGCTCAAATGTTCGGGACAGGTTGTGAACGCGCATACACTCAAACCTGAAAAAGGCATGCTCGTGATGCTGTACCGGAATACCAGCGACTCAACTCCGTACCGCGAAAAACCATACTACTACACGCGCACCGACGATAACGGAAATTTTCTCCTCACAAATCTTGCGCCGGCCACGTACAAAATCTTCGCACTGGAGGATGAAGGCGAAGATTATCTCTACAATACCCCGGAAGAGCGTATTGCATTTACAGATAGTGTTGTCAGCCTGGGTGACGATGTTGATTCATTGCGCCTGCTCATGTTCAAAGACAGGCCCACCAAACAATATCTCGTGCGCACACACCAGATGGCGCCCGGACGATTCCGGTTGGGATACAATTTACCGGTTGCTGATCCGTCCGTAACGTTTATCCCGCCATTGCCCGCGTCGATGGATCCATACATTGAATACAACGCCGCTGGCGACACCATCAATATCTGGTTTGCCAAAGTGGACGTGGACTCCGTGAGTTTTGTGGTGAAGTCGGGCAACACAGTACTCGATACCGTTCCGTTGAAATTGTTGAAACCTGATGGTAAAAAACCGGTGCGTGCCGGTGCAATCAATTATCGTGCGTTGCTGATCAGCAACAATGCGCCGGGAAAAATGTTGCCCGGAGATCAATTGATCCTTTCGAGTTCAAATCCGATCCGATCGATCGACACTTCGCGAATCATTTTTCGCAAGGGTGCCGACACGCTGGATCCCAAACTGGTACTCAGTGCAAACCGGAGAACACTTTTATTCCAGCATGATTTTCCGGAGGACAGCAGCTTCTCCGTTTTCATTCCGCCGGGAACAATTACTGATTGGTACGGACAGAAAAACGACACGATCAAACTCGGTTTTATTGTACAGCCTGCGCGGCTGTTTGGAAATCTCGCGATAAAATTTCCTGTGCTTTCCGCCGGAAATTATATCGTGCAGGTTGTTGACGAAAAAGACCGTGTAGTGAAAGACACTGTGATCACCGGAGTTTCGTCGTGCCGGTTTTCGGTCATGTCCGCCGGAAATTACCGCATACGCATGATCGTTGATACAAACGGAGACGGGAAATGGACGCCGGGAAATTACGAGGGAAAACGTCAGCCGGAAAAAGTGTTTTACTATGCGACTACGGTGAGGATACGCGCGGGTTGGGATATGGATGTTGAGTGGAGGATTGAGTAAAACAGTGCGCAGTAAAAATAGTACGCAGTGCACAGTCCGTGTAACGGAGTCTGAATTTTCATAGCTCTTTCCATAGACGCAAAGCCGCAGAGGGCGCAAAGCAAATCGCAAAGACTTTTGGATCAGGAGGCAAAGCCCGCAGAGAATCGCTGCGCGATTACTTGGTTTGGATGCGATTCAACTAATGAAAAACAATATCATGATTTTGTCTTCGAAGCATTGAATTAAGCCTCCGAACCCATACCCCGGACTGCCTACTTGCCTACTTTTTTCGACTCCCTACTTCTTCAATTAACGAATCATAAAATCATCTGCGTCAAACCCTGCCGGAAACGCCTTCCTGAACTCCGTCAGCTCCTGCATCGAAAAACGTTCAGAGATCACTTCTTCAGTTGAGATCATCGCAGCGGTAATCAGTTCGCCACGGAAATTATACATCGCAGAATCGCCGGAGTGATAAATGAAATTGCCGTCGTTTCCAACGCGGTTTACACCCGATACGTAAGCGAGATTTTCCATTGCACGCGCCATCAGTAACGTTTTCCATGCATGTGCACGGCGCTCAGGCCAGTTGGCAATGTAAATGAGCAGGTCGTATTCGGCTTCCATTTTTCCTTCGGCCGAACGGAAACGGTTGCGGCTCCACACCGGGAAACGCAAATCGTAACACACGAGCGGACAAATTTTCCATCCGTTGATTTCAACGATGAGTTTGTCGTTGCCGGCTGCATAATGTTTGTCTTCGCCCGCCATCCGGAACAGGTGACGCTTGTTGTATGATTTGTACGAACCGTCGGGGTTTACCCAAAGCAAACGGTTGTAGTACATGCCTTGTTCTTCGACAATAAAGCTTCCAACGATTACAGCTTTTTTCCAGAAGGCCTGTCCCTGCATCCAGCCGAGTGTTCTGCTGTTTACGGGTTCTGCAAATTTTTCGGGCTGCATGGAAAATCCGGTGGTGAACATTTCGGGCAGCACAATAATATCTGCCTGTCCGTTCCAGGCACGCAGCTTCTCGGTAAACATGTGCAGGTTCGCCTCTTTGTTTTCCCAGTGCAGTGATGATTGAACAGCGGCAACCGTCAGGTAAGGTGAAATCATGGGTGCAAGTTACTGGTTTACCATGGAGAATCGCGGGAAGGCAGGGGTGGATTTTTACCGCAGAGGCGCGGAGACGCAGAGGGTATGAATTTGTAAGCCTGCTGTGGTCGCGGAGGATTCGTTCTTTTTATGCTTGTTTTTTTACCACAGAGCCCCTCTGCGGTCATTGCTCCCTTAAGTACTGATCTCTGCGCCTCCGCGCCTCCGCGGTGAAATTAAATTACCCCGGTTCTAT
>DATHKF010000128.1:0-2524 GCA_035489505.1 Bacteroidia bacterium
CGCTGTTACCACCGGTTACATCGGAAGAGCCCGCACTGATACCCCCGGTACCTTCTAAAGAAGAGCCGAAGAAAATAGATTAAGACTTGTGAGGCATGAAACAATCCCGTCCTGTAAAGGCGGGATTGCTTCGCTTCACTCGCAATGACGGAATGGAAGACAGCACCACATCCAAAGAAAAAATTCTCAAGAAGGTCCGCGCGGCGCTGATTCATAAATCGCGGATTGAAAATGAAGATGTTGATCTTGAATCAAACATCTATCATACTTCAGACGATCCTTTCGAATTGATTTTTGCGCAGCAGTTTACCGATGCCGGCGGACAATTTGTGTTCTGCGAAAACGAAGACGATTTCTGCTACAACATCCAGGCGCTTACCAGTGAAGAAGGTTTCGGAAACATCTGGGCCAATGAACCGGAAGTCACCGGGTTGCTTACACGTGCGGGTGTGAAATTCGGTCAGACTCCAAACGAATTGAACACCGCACAAACAACCATCACGCTCTGCGAATACCTGGTTGCACGCACCGGAAGCATTGTGATCAGCTCGAAACAGGCTGCGGGAAGAAAAGCGGGCGTTTATCCCGACAATCACATCGTACTCGCCAAAACATCGCAATTGGTTTTACACCTGCGTGATGCATTGCGCGGAATGAAAACGAAATACACCGACGGAATTCCATCGCTGATTACCTTCATCACCGGCCCGAGCCGTACCGCCGACATTGAGAAAACGCTCGTACAAGGCGCACATGGCGCAAAAGAGGTATATTTATTCCTTGTCGACGATATTGTTTTGACACCGGAATAATAACCGCTCATGAAACGAATCCTTCTTAGCTTGCTCTTCGCTCCTGTCCTGCTCAACGCACAGGATGATTCGACCGCCAATCAAAAATGTATCCGTATTGTTTCTGTCGCCGCTTACGGCGGAGGAAGCATGGTGCGTTCCGGTTTCGAAGACCGTACAGTTTTCCAGCAGGCGGCGCCTTCATCGTCATTGGCGCATGGCGATTTGACCGGCTATGGAAACGGAGGAGGCTGGATCATTCGTTCGTATGGATTGTACCTGAATGCAGCGAATGGATTGATGGTGAATTTCCAGCTGCCGAAAATTCAGCGTCACTCGGAATTTCGTGCGGGCATTCAACACAACACCACCACCATTTCAAGCCAGTATTACAGGCGCGAAACCAGTACCCAGAAAGACACAACCACATTGCCCGGCGGTGGTATGCTCGTCACAGATTCTGTGCGCACCAGCAATTACTCCTACAGCTGGACTTCCGATATTCTCGCCATTGACCTCAGCTGGATCGTACGCTCTCAACCCAACCGGATAGTGAATGTGCACACGGGTTTCGGAATTTTTGGCGGAATCGGATTTAACGGAGTCATTGACAATTATTTCGATGACGTTTCGCGCGACAGGAATTCCAGCCAGAGCCCAACGTACGTTAATTATTACACCAATGAAATTGAGCACGCACACGTTGAGGAACATTTTCGCGCACCCGGTTTTGGGTATTATGGCCTGTACATTCCGGTCGGTTTCAATATCCGCCTGGGACGCCGCAACAATTTCTTTGGTCACATGGCCATATTCGGCGAATACCAGGGATCGATCCAGATCATTTCTGCAAAAGGTGTTGATCTGCGTGTACGGACTGCATCAGCCTTGAACGGCGGACTTCGCTGGTACATTGATGCGCCGCACAGCGGAAAACACAAAAAGGGACGCGGGGAAGGACACAAACACCACAACGGGCAGGAGCATGAGTAATCTTGCGCAGCGATTAATTACCGGAAGCATTTTTGTTGCTGTGCTGGTTGGGTGCATTTGTTGGGGCGTTTGGAGTATGGTCGGCCTCTGTCTGATCATCACAGTTCTCGGGTTAAATGAATTTTATAATCTGGCAGTTAAGGCAAAGGCGGAGCCTCAGAAACTGTTCGGCATTTTTGTTGGAGCTGCGACGGTGATCATCATTTTTATTCACGCCGGATTACATTTCCCAACCCTACTGATCTGTTTGATTCCCTTGATTTCAATGATATTCTTCATTGAACTATTCCGTAAGAAAGAGAATCCATTTGCAAATATTAGTTGGACAATCGCCGGACTGATCTATATCGCATTACCCATGGGGATGATAATCTGGAATTTCGTTCCCTATCAATATCTCGCCCCGTTGGTTGATGAAGAAATATTTCCGCGACCATATGAATTTCAAAAACTTCTAATGCTTTTCATTTTAATTTGGGTAAGCGACTCCATGGCATACGTCTGCGGTAGATTGTTCGGTAAACACAAACTATGGGAACGCATATCACCGAAAAAAACCTGGGAAGGATTTATTGGAGGCTTGATTTTCACTGTTCTTACCGCAGGATTTGTAGCCCATTGGTGTTTCGCAGACACACACACCTATCATAGCGAAATCAAATGGTGCGTAATCGGATTCGTAATTTCGGTTACCGGTATGCTCGGCGACATGGTTGAATCGCTGTTCAAACGCAGCATCG
>DATHKF010000129.1:0-2872 GCA_035489505.1 Bacteroidia bacterium
CAGCGTTGCCCGCTGAAAATGTAAACGTGATCGCTGAGAACGTGAGTTCGTTTGCACGTAATTCGTCAAACGCCTGACCTGCGTTGAAGACTACGATTCCTTCAATCGTTGCATCCAGCGGAAGAACGCGAATGTTGCTGATCAATGTACTCAGCGTTGTCTGTACATTTTCCACGCGCACTTTCAGTTCCGCATAATCGTACCCGTCGGTAGCCGTAGTTCCGCTGCCCGTGGTTGCAGTCTGGTAATCCTTTGCACTCAATGCGCGCGATCCGGATACAAGTGTGTGCAGCGAACGGATTACCGGAAGCAATTCGAGCAAGGTCAATTTTCCCGGTTCGTTTTTCGGTGTGCCGAATTGTATCCGCACGCGTGCTGTTTCATCGAGTCCGCGCAAGCTACGGTACGCCCACGCAATCCGCATTTCAAGTTCTGAAACTCCGGTGCGTCCATCGGTACCGGTGCTCAATTCTTTTCCGGAAAGAAAAATAAGATCGATCGGTTGCACATCCAGGGCTTCTGCGGTCATCACTTCCGGATTCAGCAACGTGCCGTTTTCGCTTTCCTCGAACACGGTGAAAACAATTGTGTCAGGCATACCCAGCACCTGGCCGAGCCAGTAATTAATTCCCGGTTCCATCACTGCACGCGGTGTCATAGAAACAGAAGGCCATGCTGCTGATGCCGGATCGAGTGCATCCAAACGCGGGAAATGCACAGTGATCCTGTTTGTAAATGTAAACCGGCTGCTACGCGGAGTTTTGATCACCTCAAGGTCCGGCGGAATGTATGCATCCTTCAATGAACCGAGGACAGCGCCCGTGCGGTCAAAATTTCCCTGCACCATCTGGTAAGCACTTTCAGAAAGCAGGAGATCTTTTACCGCATCGAGTACGTCTGCGAGTTTATTTTTTTCATCGTTCAACGCGTTGATCAACGCAGTCGTGAGAGCGGGTGGATCGAGTTTCACTGCCTGGCTCCAGTTTACAGTTGCAGCTTCGGCGAGCGTAAGTCCGTTCACCACATCATACGCTTCAACGGTTTCCGTAGCGCCGCTCACTTCCACCTTTTTTGTTTTCACAGGAAAAGCGGTGCGGATGTCGTAGATGAACGAGTTCAAAAGTCCCAATGAAGAATTGGCGGAAACACGATCATGCAATCCTCTCTCAAACTGGTAACCGAGCAGTTGTTCAATGGTTTGCCCGTTACGCATTCCCTGGAGAATAAATAATCCCCGACGCACGCGTTCAGAAGAAATATTGACGGCCATGAGATCAGGATTGGCCGGAGTGGCGTGACTCATGTAACCACTGCGCAGAAGCGCCGCTGCGGTTGCGTGATTGATTGACGGTGCATGAATAAATCCGCCATTGTCGCCGTACTCGTACAGTGGTTTTCCGCTGGTGGAACGCAGCTCCTGCGGAACATTTGCAGACGCCGCCACTTTTGGACTGGGACGAATATTTTCAACCCAACCAAATGAGCCGATGTAAATTCCCTGGCGGTGTTCCGTGTTGCTGCGCAGTTTCTCCAGGCGTTTGCTGAACAACCCGGTTTGCCAGGCATCGAGACGATACGTGCACGCATCGATGTGTTCCGTGAAACAACGTTCGAGCCGCGATGTTGGCATTTCCGCAAGCGTACCGAGTGAATCCTGCATCTCGCGGAGGAAAGTTGTTTCTTCGAGATCGGTGGTCGGCATAAGCAGAAAATCTGCCACGTTCGTCGAACGATTCGAATACGAAGGATTGATTTTGTTTACAGACGCTTTCAGCACTTCCAGTTTCGAAAGATCTCCACCGGGACGGATGTTATGAAACGTCCGTGCGTCCTGCGTGACCGAAGCATCCACGTTGTAACGTTTCATCCATTTGACTGCGGTTTTGTGCAGTTGATTCAGGAGTGCATGACGCAGCTGGAGATACAACAACGCTCTGGGCTTTTCCGCTCCGTTGAACGATTGCGCCTGGAGTTTTGCAATGGTATCGCTTTCCTTGAGCCAGTCGATATAATTTTTGTGCAGCGCTGAATCGTATTCCTGCAGTGTGGCCGATTCCGAGAGCGGAACAGGATCCACGAGGTTCGATGCATCGAGATTCGTGTGATAGTGCTGGTAGATCAAACGGAACAGTTCGGGATGCTTTTTTTCGTTGCCCTTTCCATCGTCTGACTGATACCCGAATTTCGTATGGAGCAGGTTCATCATGTACCATTCTTTCAGAACCGAAGTAATTGTATCGGAGAAATATTCTCCATCCCATTCAAACGAACTGAGGTTCCTGAGGTAATCGAGACTGTAACCAACACGCTGGTGAAATGAAACCGATCCGGCTTGCAGACCGAGAACGTTCATCAGTACTGCGGAACTATCGGTTCCCGGTTTTCCTGCGTACATCAGTTCCGGGACCATCGATTTCCAGATCGCATCAAAATGATTCAACACCTGGAGCAACATGCCCTCAAACCGATTGCCAACGTGTGTTGCATTTCCTGTTTGTTCTTTCCAATTGGAAAAATCGCTGGTGAGCAGAATGCCGTAAGGCTGATCGCCCACACGAATGGCAGAAAGCGGACCGCGTGCAGTTACGTTGCTGACAAAAAAATCGCGAAGCTGATCCAGCGCTGTTTCACCGAATACAGGTTTCATCAGCGTATCGAAATAATAACCAAGCGTAGCCGGGTACAACGCTTTGTTCATGGCAACAGCTTCGTCGAAATCGGTGTGATCTGAATTCGCCACGTATTGCAGCGTGGAATAATTCAATCCCAACGCATCCGCCATCCGACGTCCGTCGCACGAGGTGTGCTCGTTAAAGAGCGGAGTATCTTCACCGGTTACTTCTTTCACCTGGTCGATGGAATCATTCACGGA
>DATHKF010000130.1:0-3198 GCA_035489505.1 Bacteroidia bacterium
GCTACTTCATAGGAACGCGGATTATGCGGAAATCTGTGATAATCTGTTTTTGATCGCGAAGCGATGATCTGTTTGAATCTCTGTTTTCCGCATAATCCGCGTTCCTATGAAGTAGCGCATTTCCGCAGGTCTCAGTACATGGAAGAATGATCTGCAGGAAATCAGAAATGATCTCTTTTCAGGTGCGCGTTTTGCACTGACTGTGTAACAATTTCCTCACTCTTTCTGCATCCAAAATGGAGCTCCCTTCTGAAGTTTTTCGGGGTACAATTTTTGACGTTTTCTGGCACACAAAATGACCACGTTAAAAAATTGTTGCCGATGACTATTCAGAAACTCACTCCCAACCTTTGGTTCGATAAAAATGCCCAGGAGGCTGTCGATTTTTATTTGGCGGTGTTCCGCGATTCCGGCATTGATCGGATCACGCATTACGGAAAGGCCGGTTTTGAAGTTCACAAAATGCCGGAAGGCACTGTATTGACCATTGAGTTTCATATCGAAGGTCACCAGTTTGTGGCCCTCAACGGTGGCCCGGTGTTTCAATTCAACGAGGCCATTTCGTTTATCGTGAATTGCGATACACAGGAGGAAATCGATTATTACTGGGACCGCCTCACGGAAGATGGACCGGTGAAATCGCAGCAGTGTGGATGGCTGAAGGATAAGTTTGGCGTGTCGTGGCAGATTGTTCCCACAGCTTTAAGCGAGATGCTGGAAGACAGCAACCAGGAAAAGGCAGCTGATGTAATGACCGCTATGCTCCGCATGAAAAAACTGGATATTGAAAAACTGAGAAGGGCGTATGAAGGAGATATGATTGAAGCGGTGTAAGGTCATTGAGGCACGAAGCAATCTCATCTTAGAAGGAGAGATCGCTTCGTGCCTCGCGATGACATCCAAACTTTTTCGCATCTTCACTGTTCAATATTCTCCAGTGAAAATCCAATCCGTTGCCCACCTCTACAGCATACTTCCTGAAAACGAACGGTTGATCGTGGACATGCTCCGGCAAATTATCATCGAAAATTTACCGCCCCACTGCAAAGAGAAAATCGCGTACAACGTTCCGTTCTTCCGGGGCAACAAAGGAATCTGTATCGTATGGCCGGCAACTGTTCCCCGTGGCGGAATCAAAGAAGGCGTACTGCTCGGTTTCTGGTATGGAAACAGGCTGGAGGATACCGATGAATACTTAGTGCGGGGAACCAACAAGCAAATATTTTACAAAATTTTCAAGAGTCACGAAGAAATTGATCCGGCTCCTATTATTCAATTGCTGAAGGAAGCGGTGCGTGTTGATGAATCGGGCAGCAAAAAACGCATACCGAATAGTCGGTAATGAACGCGTTTATTTCACCGGACATGAAAATGTTGTGGATGAACTTTCCTATCATTGTGACACAACCTCACAACAGCAAGTATGAAAAAAGCAAAAATCGGATTCGTGACTTTCCTCGTGGTGAGTTTCGCTTTCACATCCGGCGATAACGAATTGATCGGTCTTGTCGGTCAACCGCTAGGTTCAGAAAGTGCAAAGAGTTTTATCGCAAAGTCGGGTGTGCACACCGAGGAAAAATTTGATGATTGCTATTTCTACGTCTTCCAGAAGAAAGGTTTTGACCTCAGGATGTCATACGGGGATACAATCACAACCGTATTCGTTTTTGCTGCAGGAGCGGATCAGCACAAAAAATATTCCGGCGAATTGCCTTACGAACTGAAGATTACCCACAACCGGAAGGCAGTAGAAAAGATCCTGGGCACTCCGGATGTTACGGGCGGCGATGGTGTAATTCCATACTATTGCGCCTGGGAAGAAAAGGGGCTGGCAATTACGTATCAATCGCTGGATACCACAGATATGCGCAACAAGATTCACCACATCTCATTCTCGGGAAAACCAAATAAGTAACCCGGTCCGATCGCGGCCAGCGAAGGTTGTAGTATCTTGCTTAAAACATACTCACCGGTATTTTATGTCCAAAGCCGAAACAACCCGTCTGACTATTCTCCGCAAAGCATTTGAGCTGATTTATACCCGCGGTTACCAGGCGACCAGCATTGATGACATCATCGCAACCACGAAAGTCACCAAAGGAGCCTTTTATTACCATTTCACGACCAAAGACGAAATGGGACTCGCCATCATCAGCGATCTTCTGAAACCGGCGATGACTCATTCTTTCATTGGGGGACTGGAAACGTCTTCTGATCCGGTCAAGAGCATTTATGGTCTGATGAAGTACCTGCTCCTGGAAGATCCGTTTATGGATGTGCAACACGGTTGTCCGGTGGGTAACCTCACACAGGAAATGACTCCCTGGAACAAGGCGTTCAGTAAAGCGCTCACCGACCTGATTCACCAATGGGACCTTGCACTGCGTGCCTGCATCAACCGTGGAAGAAAAAACGGTACGATCCGGAAAGATGTGAAGGCGGCGCAGGTAGCGTATTTCGTGATGTCGGGGTACTGGGGCATCCGCAATTTCGGTAAACTCAATAACAGCAAGGATTGTTATTCGGTATACCTGAAGGAACTCCGCCGGTACCTGGAAGATCTCCGGTGATTTTTGCGCATATCACATTAGGAAAATCGCAGATCATGGCTGGTTCGACGTACAAAAAAATAACCACGGAGGCACGGCGACACAGCGTTCAATTTGTGAAATTGCTACGGCACAGCGACTGGAAAAATATCACTGCGTGATATCTTTTTTGCAAACAGGTTTCCGATTGTAAGTTAAATCGCGAAGCGATTGGCTCTGCCCGGTCCGAAGGAGTCCTTCGGGCCGGGCCGCGGGAATCAGGTAAGTAATACGCCGTGTCTCCGTGGTTGCTAAATCTCACTGTCCTTATTGCAATTTATTTTTATTCATTAAAAACATACCAAATAGTATGTTTTACTATCTTTGACCGGAACGCTTAAGATGATCGAAACGCTCATTTACTTTCATTCCCTCCTGCGGTGGCTTGTCCTTTTTGCGCTGCTGCTTGCGATCTACCGTGCTTTCCGGGGCTGGTCGGTGAAGAAGAGTGTGTTCTCTAAAACGGACAATGCCATCAGGCACTGGACCGCAACCATTGCACACGTTCAACTGGTTGTGGGAATTACGCTGTATACGCAAAGCCCCGTGATCCGGTGGTTCTGGGGAAATTTCAGTGAAGCGGTGAAAAATCCGGATACACTGTTCTTCG
>DATHKF010000131.1:0-2342 GCA_035489505.1 Bacteroidia bacterium
CAATTTCAAAACGAATGATCGCGCGTTCTTCGGCTTCAATTTCGTTGACCTTGGATTCCGCAGTGGCTTTGCAATTCCTCGCGGTGTTCAATGCCGTTTCGTAGACGCGTTGTTTTTCTTCTTTCGAAAAAGTGTCGAACATGGCTCCTGCGGTTGGAACTGTTTTGAGGCTGTCGTGAATCTGCCAGTACACATCGGTGCGCGTGAAGTACGCATTCTGCAGCGAAGGATAGAATTTTTCGAGGTCCCGGCTGATCTCCAGTTCCATCGTGTCGATGTAGTCGAGCAGCTGTTCC
The DNA here is from genome assembly GCA_035489505.1 of Bacteroidia bacterium. Lineage (GTDB taxonomy): Bacteria > Bacteroidota > Bacteroidia > Palsa-965 > Palsa-965. The sequence goes on from DATHKF010000131.1 coordinate 297, forward strand.
CCGTTCAGCATCTGGTGATTGTCTTTGAACAGGTCTTCTTCGGTGCGCTGCATTTTGAATCCCGAAAGATCGAGCCGCAGCAGCTGGTCTTTGAAAGCCATTCTCACGAAAGGTTTACGCACCGATGCATCCTGCTGGCTCCAGTCTTCCTTGTAAGAAATGCCATTGTGCAGCTCAACCACGAGATAGCGTTTGTCTTCGGTCATGAACATTTTTCCTGATTCAGCAACGGTGAGCGTGGTATTGCCCATGTTGTCGGTGTGATCGTAGATCATCACATTCTCCAGGTTCAGTTTATCGTCGGAAATTTTCTGGATACGCAGGCTGTAGCCATCAATTTCATTGTAGAAAATTCCTTCCTTGATGTTCAGCGCCGGTTTTTGCTGGCGGATATCAAACAAGGTGGAGAACATTTTCAGGTTGGTGTAGGGGAGGACATAGTTTGAAAACACGAATGCCGCCGCCATGGTAATCACCGCGAGGAAGATGAGCGGGCGCATAATGCGCATGAGCGACTGCCCCGAAGATTTCAGCGCGGCCAGTTCGTAATGCTCGGCGAGGTTCCCGAACGTCATGAGGGAAGACAACAACACTGCCATGGGAATGGCCAGCGGAACTACCGATAAGGAAGCGTAGAAGAAAAGTTCGGCTACCACACTGCTGTCGAGCCCTTTTCCGACGAGTTCATCCACCCACTTCCAGAGGAACTGCATGAACAGGACAAACACCGAAATCACGAAGGTTAACGCGAAGGGCGGAATGTATGACCGGAATATGAACCGTGTTAAAGTGCTCACGCGTGGTAAAGATAACGGGCTTCCTGCAATTGTGGTGGTACTTCACCGCAGAAGGCGTGCCACCGGGCCGGCGTTGTGATTTTTTGAGAGAACCCAAGGGAGAGCTTAGAAATTTACCACGGCAGCGCGGCGACACCACGCCCATTGTGTGCGCTAACCGCGCGGCACGGCGATTGGATATCACTGCGTGATATTTTCCCCTAACAAATTGCATTTAACACACTAAATCGCACCGCGATTTACTCCGACCGCCGTGCCGCGCGGGTAATAGTTGAATTACGCGCCGTGCCGCCGTGGTAAAAAATGAGTAACACGGTTTATGCCTTCCTATAAAAGAGAAAGCCGTCCCAGGTGAATGGGACGGCTTCCGGTAAAGTTGATTTCAGTTTAATCCTGTTTCACGATACGCTGGGTAAATACAGCGCCATCTGTTGTTACACGCATGATGTAAACCCCATTCGCGAACTCTGTCATGTCAATTTCTTCAGTGAAATTGCCCTGTACATTGCTGTGCTTGTTGGTTTGCACCACCTGGCCTTCAACAGTCACGATCTCGATTGTGAGTTCATTGCAATCCTGGTCAGCTGCGGTAAACACAAACATACCTGCGTTCGGGTTCGGGTAAACATTCATGCCGGCTGCAACAAACGGTTCGTTGATGCCTACGCATGGGCTTACGTCGATCACTACTGTATCAGCACCAGGACATCCGTTTACATCTGTGAAGTTGTAAATCACCACGTAAGAACCTCCACCGATGGAAGGATCAAACTGGTTGCCCGTTACCGAAGTACCGGTGAATGTTCCACCTGCAGGTGATCCGGTGAGGATCACGTTCGCGTCATCAGTGCATGGTGATGTAGTTGAAGCCGTAGCCGTAACCGTTGGAATTGCATTGATGTTCACGATCGATGAATCTGTACCATCGCAACCACTGGTTACATCAACTACGGTTAGCGTGTATGATCCGCCAGGTCCGGGTACTGTGATTGACGAGGTGCTGTCACCTGTGCTCCACATGTACATGTACTGACCAACCGGGCCGTTAATCGTGTACTGTGATCCGCAGAATGAAGTATCGGCCAGTGTAAATGAAGGCGAGGTCGGAACGTTCACTGTGATAGTGTCTGCAGTGGTACATCCGGTAATGGTATCCGTTACATCAATGATGTAGCTTCCTGTTACGTTTGTCTGCAGGGTCATACCTGTTGAGAAGTCGCTCCAGAGGTAATTATAAGGACCAGCAGGA
>DATHKF010000132.1:0-2689 GCA_035489505.1 Bacteroidia bacterium
GAAAATCTCCTGGCGCTTGTAAAAACAGAAGTTGTCGATGGCATTTTGTACATCCGGAACACGAACCGCTGCAATTTCACGCGCAGGTACGATGTACCGATTACGGTGTACGTGCGCATGGGACACGAACTGCAAAAAATCATTGCATCGGGTACGGGTCAGATCTCCAACACGGGCACCTGCTCGTCTCCTTCATTGAACCTGGAAATAAAAAATTCGGGCGATATCCGGATGAACGTAACGGGTTCGAGCGTTTACACGTTTCAGCATGCCGAAGGCGATATTGAATTAACAGGCACAGCCAGCGAAGTAATTATTTACAGCACCGGAACGGGGTTTACCATTACGGATGAATGCGCAAGTCCGTATTGCTGGGTGTACACGCGGACTATCGGAAAAACCACGGTTTACGCACTCAACACACTCATTTGTGAAATTGATGGAAGCGGAAACGTGTATTACCGCGGTCAACCGGCACAGCTCACATCTACCCTGAACAGCACCGGGCAGGTCTTACCTTTGCAATAGGCACAATTCTTGACGATCTTATACCATTCATGAAAATCAAAACCGCATTCATTCTTCTGTTCGTCCTGTGTTCGGCAACTATTGCGCACGCAAAGCACGCAACGGATACCATCGAATACTATACGGGGAACACCATCCGATACGACGACCGCGCGTATATTCCGACAATCGCTACCGTCATACTGAGTGTTGATCCTCAAACGATGCTTCCGCCGATCATGCTCCTGGGTTCGGAAGAGAAATTGTTTTTGTCGTTCGATGATCTCGAAAGTGATTTCAAATCGTTGTGGTATACCGTTGTCCACTGTTCCGCACAATGGGAACCATCCAACGCCAGCGTGACCGATTACATCGACGGATTTCCGGAACAACAGATTTCCACGTATAGTTTTTCGCGAAACACCCTGCAACGGTACACCCATTACGAAGCGCAATTTCCACACGACCAGTTTAAGCTGCTCTTGTCGGGAAATTATATCCTGAAAGTTTACGAGGACAATGATCCCGAGAAATTGGTTCTCACGCGCCGGTTCATGGTGTACGAAAACAAAGTATCGCTTACAGGCGATGTTCACGCATCGACCATTGTCGCCGACCGGAATTACAAACAGGAAGTTGATTTTACAGTGACGTACACCACAAACGAAATCACGAATCCGTTCCAGGAAATTTATCCCGTGATCCTGCAGAACGGTCGCTGGGACAACGCGAAAGTGGGTTTGCAACCGCAGTTTCTCATGAACCAGGAATTGCGTTACGACTTTGAAGATGTCAACGTGTTCAAAGGCGGAAAAGAATTCCGTTGGTTTGATACGCGCACGCTGCGTTTGAATACCGAACGTGTCGAAAGTATTTCCAAAGACAGCGGCGAATATAATGTGACACTTTTGCCTGATGAGCGACGCACGTTCAAGCGGTACATGAACAATGCCGACATCAACGGAAAATTTCTCATCCGTACACAGGACAACAACGATAGCGACGTTGAATCGGAATATTGCTGGGTGCATTTTTTCATGCCCTGGGATTTACCGGTTTCCGAGGGCAACATGTATGTTTTTGGCGCAATGACCGACTGGCAATGCACCGCAAAAAATAAAATGACGTACAACAAAGAACGCCGCGGTTACGAAGCCTCGCTGTATCTCAAACAGGGATATTACAATTACGAGTATGTTTTCCTGAAGGATAAAGAGACCGCTGCTGATGATTATGTGGCAGAAGGAATGAACCAGGAAACGGAAAACGACTACTGGATTTTGATTTATTTCCGAAAAACGGGCGCCCGCACAGACGAATTGGTGGCGGTCAAGCGTTTGAATTCGCGGCTGGACTGAACCGGAAAATACCGTGGAACATAAATAAAATGGGGAATTTGATCCCCGAAAGTGTTAAAAGTTCCTATTTGGGAGGATTTCAATGGTCCATTGTTGACAAACTTTTTGGCAGGAAATTGTTTTTCAATCAGGACTGCTCTAAACTTGCATAACGCATCATGGTAACGCGAATCACAAAAGGCATACGGATCAGTGTAACAAGCAGGTACCAGGAATTATATTCCCGGCCTGAGAGCAAACACTTTTTCTTTTCCTACCGCATCCGGATTGAAAATACTTCGAGTCACACGGTGCAGCTCATGCGCCGCCACTGGATGATTTTTGATTCCGCCACCCCCAAGCAGGAAGTGGAAGGCGAAGGCGTGGTTGGTCAGCAACCCATACTTCTTCCCGGAGAAGTCTATGAATATGAATCTGCATGCAATCTCACATCTGAATTAGGCAGCATGCATGGCACGTATCTTTTCAAAAGCGTAAACGACGATTCGTTTTTCAAAGTCGCTATTCCGCGTTTTGAATTGGCTACGGCGTACAAACTCAATTAATTTTATTGGATTGATCACTTCGTGATTTGTGCTGCACAATAGAACGCAGATTTTACGGATCATGCGGATTTTAATCGCTTCGCGATTTGTTGCTTTAAATTTTACCGCAGAGGCGCGGAGACGCGGAGATACAACTCAAGAAACACCTAAACATCGCAATCGCGCAGCGATTCTCAGCGCGCTTTGCTTTCTCAAATCTCTGCCCTTCCTCTGCGCCTCCGCGCCTCTGCGGTGAAAAAATCATTTCAAAATTTTAACACGCAACTCACCAGCACATTC
>DATHKF010000133.1:0-10231 GCA_035489505.1 Bacteroidia bacterium
ATAAAAACCAAGAGCGGCCGGATTTTGTACTGGAACATCACCGAATCGCTGGATGAACTGGAACACAGCTGTGCCGAACAAGGCATTTCGGTGGACAACACGGCGCATCATGAAATGCGCAGAAAGCAATTGCTGGTTACACAATTACTGCACGCACTCATGCATCCTGATCTTCCGCTAACGTATAGTGCAACCGGAAAACCGATGCTCGACGAACGTACGCATGTGTCTATTTCGCACAGCGGAAAATACCTCGTGATGATGAGTGCGGATGAGCCTTGCGGCGTGGATATTGAAAAGATAACTCCGCAGGTTGAACGCATCCGTGCAAAATTTCTTTCCGATGCAGAACTGGAGCGGACCACCGAAGCATCGGAGCTTGAACTCATTCAATACTGGACTGCAAAGGAAGCGATGTTTAAAGTATACGGCAGCGATCACGTATTTCTGAGAAGTAATATTTTTGTCGGGCCTCCCACTACTGACCGGACCTCGGCGGTTCTGCAGGATGGCGATTTGGAAATAAAGCGTGATATCCGGTTTTATCGTATAGACAATATGATGCTTGCATGGACAGAATCTTACGATGAAACATAACCTGCTTGATTTTCTTTTAAAGCGCAAGCAGCAAGGTTTGAAAAGCCTCGCCGTTCTTGTTGATCCCGATAAAACCTCGCGCCTGGATGAATTGCTCCGTGAAAGCGTTGCATCTCCGCCCGATATTTTTTTACTCGGAAGCAGTTTCAAAGGCGATGAATCCATTGTGCAATGCATTGCAAAAATCCGTTCTGTTTCGAAAGTGCCCTGCGTATTGTTTCCCGGTAACATGAACCAGGTGGTGGCGGAAGCTGATGCGCTCTTATTGCTCTCGGTTATTTCTTCACGCAATCCTGATCTGCTGATCGGCAAACACGTGGAGGCGGCGTTGCGCATCCGTCAATCGGAACTGGAAGTTGTGCCAACGGGTTACCTGCTTGTCGAGAGCGGACGTCTTACTTCGGTGCAGTACATGAGCCAGTCGCTGCCGATTCCACGAAATAAACCGGAGCTGGCGGCTGCAACAGCTATGGCCGGGGAACAACTGGGAATGAAAGCCATTTACCTCGAGGCAGGCAGCGGTGCTGAACAAACGGTGCCTGCAGCGATGATTACGGCTGTACAGGCTTCCATTGACGGATTGGTGTTTACGGGTGGAGGTATCACCAAAACCGAAGAATTACTTGCGTGTTACCGCGCAGGTTCGGATATTGCCGTTGTCGGGAACATTCTTGAAGCAGAACCGGGCCTGCTGAAAAGTTTTGCCGCTGTACGAGACCAGTGTAACCCATGAAACTGATCGTCATTTCGAAAAGTAAAACCTCCACCGATGAATCGAAAGTCGTGACCGATCTTTTCGAATGCGGTCTTGAAACATTTCATTTGCGCAAGCCATCGATGAGTACAGGTGATATGCGCAAGATGATTGAAGAAATTCCAGCACATTTTCACGACCGCATCATCATTCACAGCCATCACAAGCTTGCTTCGGTGTATGATCTCCGTGGCATTCACCTGACCAATGTTCACCGGCATAAAAAATTCTCTACCTGGTTCCGCACTAAAATGCTGAAGATGTCGAACGACGATCTCATTGTTTCCACGTCGTTTCACAAACTGGCCCAGCTCTACACGAATAAAAAGGAATACAACTACATTTTCCTGGGAACCATGTTTGATCGTTTGTCGGGAGGTTTTCATGCCGGCTATAACGAACAGAGCGTGCGCACGGCCATTGAAAAATTCCCGGTACCGCTTGTAGCCCGCGGAGGACTGACCAATGCGCTGCTTCCACGGTGCAATGAGCTTGGATTTGCCGGCGCTGCATTGGCGAGTTGCCTCTGGGACCAATCTAAACCGGTTGAAGCCTGGTGCGAAACACTCCGGTTCTGTAAGGAACGAGAAATCCCATTGTCCTGAATATGTCTCTCAGCGAGTTCTTCCACCATGTTGAAGAGACTGTTGTGGCCACGGACCTGGTCACGTGGATCGCAACCGTTACGGCAGTTCTCTATGTTTTGCTGGCGCTCCGTGAAAATGTGTGGTGCTGGAGTTTTGGAATTGTCAGTTCTGCGCTCTCCATTGCTGTATATTATAAGGAAGACCTGCGCTATGAAGCGGTACTCAATTTTCTCTACGTTGTTCTTGGTGTGTATGGATGGGTGATGTGGAAAAGAGCATCGGGAAGACAGGAAGAGCGAAAAATTACCACGATCACGTTACGTTATTTTTTGATTCTCGTTCTGATCAGCGGCGCATCGGGAGTTATTCTCGGCATGATCTCGCATTACTACACACAAAGTTCGTTTGCATACGCCGATGCGTTGATCACTTCATTCAGTATCGTTGCTACATGGATGACGGCGAAAAAATTCGTTGAGAACTGGATCTTCTGGGTGGCGATCGACGGATTTGCCGCGGTGGTTTATTTCTTTAAGGGGCCATCGCTTTATCTTTTTGCATTGCTGTTTATTTTTTACACATTTATAGCCGCTGCGGGATATTTTGCATGGAAAAAGAAGCTGGTCCGATAAAACGTATTGCTGTAATTGGTGCGGAGAGTACAGGGAAAACCACCCTTGCACGTTCACTGGCCTTGCGATTTCAAACCGTTTGGGTACCCGAGAATGCGCGGGAGTACATGAACCTTCACTCGGGAAATTACCAGGTAAGTGACATTGAAAAAATTTCACGCGAGCAACTCCAGCAGGAAAACCGGCTGGTGAGTAGTGCCAATCAATTGCTATTTATCGACACGGAGATGATCATTTCGAAAGTCTGGTGCATTGATGTGTTCGGAAGTTGTCCGCCGTGGATTGAAGAAGCCATTTCCCAAAACAAATACGATTTATACCTGCTTACGGCCAATGATCTGCCGTGGGTTGCCGATCCTGTGCGTGTGAATGCGCAACGCCGCGATTATTTTTTCAACTGGTACAAACGGGAGCTGGAAGGTTATCAATTGCCTTACGAAGTAATTTCGGGGCGGTATGAAGCGCGATTGCTGAATGCGATCAATGCGATACGGAAGCATTTCGGGCATTTCGATTAAATAGACGCAAAGCCGCAAAGCGCGCAAAGAAAAAGCGCAAAGGGTATGTCATCGCGAGGCACGAAGCGATCTCATCCTTCAGTGAGGAGACTGCTTCGTGCCTCGCAGTGACCCGCACCGCGGCTTTGCGTCTATTCACATTTGTTTACCCGGAATTTCATACTTTTGCCACAATCCATAAGGGGTGCCCCGTTTTTTATGCGGGCTGAGATAATACCCTGCGGAGGCAATTTGTTCGCGTAGCAAATTGTTAACCGCACACCTGATCAGGTTCGTACCTGCGTAGGGAAACAGGCTTGCACAACACATATTCCCATTGGGGAATGGATGCAAGCCGCAAAGGAAAATGAAATGAACAAATTAATCCTGGGACTTGCAGCGGTGATACTACCGCTTTCTGCACTTGCCCAAACGAATGAAATCCGCGGACGTGTAACCGACTCGCTCGCGAACCCCGTTCCGTATGCCGTGGTTGTTATTGAAGGAACGTACATCAGCACGCAAACAGATGGTGACGGCGCTTTCCTGCTGCACTCCAAAAGTGATTCGGGCTGCTGCCTCATTGTGCACGCACTGGGCTACACCGATTTCCGGAAATGTTACGACAGTCCGCCACCGAATGTAAACGTGATTGTGAAACAATCGCCGTACATGAAAGACGAAGTTGTGGTTTCTGCGACACGCGTGGATAATAATTCCGGCGTGGCGTTTACGAACGTAAGTAAAGAGCAGATCAGCCAGGAAAATTTCGGTCAGGACCTTCCGTATGTGCTCAACAACCAGACTTCAGTTGTGACTACGTCTGATGCCGGAAACGGTTTTGGTTACACGGGCGTGCGCATCCGCGGATCGGATGCAACCCGGATCAATGTCACGATCAATGGAATTCCGGTGAACGATGCAGAATCGCAGGGCGCATTTTGGGTTGACATGCCGGATATTGTTTCCTCCACGGAAAACATCCAGATCCAGCGCGGCATTGGCACATCTACAAACGGTGCCGGTGCATTCGGTGGCTCGCTGAACCTGCAGACCGAACTCAACCGCAGAAATGCGTACAGCGATTTAACACTCTCCGGAGGTTCATTCAATTCGTGGAGAGCCACAGCGAAAGCCGGAACCGGAATCATCAACAAACGCTGGAGTTTTGATCTTCGTTTGTCGCAACTCGGTTCAGATGGATTCATTGATCGCGGCCGTTCCGATTTGCGTTCATGGTACCTCTCCGGCGGATATTACGGCGACAAACTTTCTGTGAAGGCCATCACATTTTCAGGAAGAGAAAGAACATATCAATGCTGGAATGGTGTTCCCGATGATTCGATCATGGCGGGGAATTACACCTATAACCCGGCAGGAATTTATTACGACTCCGCCGGCACGGAACTGTTTTACAAAGACCAGGTTGATGCATACGGACAGGATTATTACCAGTTGCATTTCATTCTTCAGGGCAATGAGAAATGGATGTTCAACTGGTCGCTGTTCGCCACACGCGGTAAAGGTTATTACGAAGAATACAAAGAAGACCAGAGCCTTTCCGATTATAACATCAACGATAACAGTTCGAATGTGAATGATCTCATCCGCAGAAGATGGCTCGACAACTGGTACTATGGAATTGTATATGCAGCGCATTACAACAGCGGGAAAAATATTTCCATGACCATCGGAGGTGCGTCTACGATTTTCGACGGAAAACATTTTGGCGAAGTGATCTGGGCTACAGGTTTGCCGGCCGGAGAAACACTGGGTGGACATTATTACGACGATGATGCACAGAAAACCGATCACAACATTTTCGTGAAAGTGAATTACGCGATCGGTGAAAAGATTCACGTGTTCGGTGATGTGCAGGCGCGCATGATCAACTATTCGTTTACCGGTCTTGATTCTACAGGTGCGCAGTTACCGCAGGATGCAGATTTTCTTTTCGTGAATCCGAAGGCAGGAATTATTGCACACGTGGCGAAGAACCAGACCGTGTATCTCTCATTCGGTGTGGGCAACAAAGAACCAAACCGCGATGACTTTACAAATTCATCGCCTGCGAGCCGCCCGTTGCACGAAACACTTTACGATGTGGAAGCCGGCTGGAAGTTCGGCAGCAATAAACTGGGCATGGAAGTGAACCTGTATTATATGTTGTACAAAAACCAGCTTGTGCTTACCGGTAAAGTGAACGACGTAGGCGCATACACGCGCGAGAATGTTGCAGAAAGTTACCGCCGCGGTATTGAGATCACAGTGGGATACAACATCTCCAAACAGTTTAACATTTCAGGAAATGCCACGCTGAGCCAGAACAAGATCGGTGAGTTCCACGAGTTCATGGACGATTACGACATCTTTATTCAACAGGAGAATGTTTTTTTGAATACGGACATTGCTTTTTCTCCGTCTGTTATTTCTGCCGGTGTGTTCACCTGGAACAACGGAAAAGGAATCAATGCATCGGTTATCGGAAAGTTTGTTGGGAAACAATTTCTCGATAATACATCATCATACACGCGCCAGATTGATCCGTATTTTACACTGGGACTGAACGCTTCGTGGACTGCGATCCGTCCGGGAACGAAAGAAAATCAGAAACTCTCCGAGCTGCGTTTTGGTGTGCAAGTGAGTAACCTGTTGAACACGATGTACTCGTCCAACGGATACACGTACGGGTATATTTACACGGGTATGCAGAGCCGGTACAATTATTATTATCCGCAAGCGGGGATTACCGTGATGGGGATGGTGAGTATGAAATTTGGGGGTGAGTAGGCAAGGATTTGAGTAGGCAAGTATCTGAGGAGGCAAGTAGGCAGTGTGGAAGCGGCTTACTTGCCTCCTTTTTGTGACTTGCCAACTCCCCTACTGATCACATTTACACGGAGGCGACATATAAATAGTCGTCTTCGGCAGCATCTGCCGGATCTTATCCTGCGTTTCTGCGTTGATGAGAATCACGCGGAGATCGAGCACCTGGAGTGTTTCTGAAAGTTCTTTTAATTCGTCCGGGAAGATCGAGAGGTTGTTGCTCCACAGATCGAGGTAGCGGAGTTTTTTCAGTTTCCCTATTTGCGGCGGAATGGACGTGAGTTCGTTCTGGTTGATGTCGAGGATCATCAGGTTGGAGAGATCGCCTATTTCGCGTGGAAGAAATTCGATACTGTTTTTCGAAAGGTGAAGTACCTGGAGGTTTTTGAAAAAGTTGATCGAATCAGGTACTTCGGTGATCTTGTTTTTTCCTAAGTCGAGATACTGGAGATTCGGAAACTTCCAGAGTTCAGCCGGGAATGACGTGAATTTCTGTTTACGCAAAGTGAGTTTCACCACTTTCTCCGGTTCTTTCAATGCCGACTGGAGATCGGTGTAACCCACCATCGTGTCCAGCGTCAGTGAATCGTACAAGGGAAGCAACGCAGCCTCCTGGGCAATCACATTCTGCCGCGCAGAAAAAATCAACACAACAAGAGCAACTATTTTTAATGCCTTATTCATTTACTTCTTTCTCCAGGATCTTTTGCACTGTTGTTTTATCTGCGGCCAGTTGTTGCTTCCGTTTATCGAGTCCATCGAATTTTTGTTCTCCCCTCACCCACTTTACAAACTGCACTTCGATGGTTTCCCCGTAAATATCAGCGTCGAAATCAAATATATTGACTTCTGCCGTACGATGGGTTCCATCAATCGTTGGCCGCACACCAATATTCATCATTCCTCCAAAACGTTTTCCTGCACTCATGACGTAAACTGCATACACTCCGTTGCCCGGAACCAGTTTATACGCATCGGTGCTGATGATATTGGCGGTAGGATAACCCAGCTTACGGCCCAGTTGCTGCCCTTTCACGACGGTCCCTTTCAACATATACCGGTATCCAAGCAAAAGGTTTGCCACGTCCACCGCACCGCTCCCTAAAGCCTGCCGGATGCGGGTAGAACTCACTTTTATATGATCGGCTTCCCAGGCCGGAATCTCTTCGACTTCAAAACCAAGGTTTGGCCCGGAAGCTTTGAGGTTTTCGAAACTTCCTTCCCGGTCTTTCCCGAAATGATGGTCGTACCCGATGACCAGCCGTTTTGTGGCCAGGCCTTTAACCAGGATGGACTCAATAAATTCCTGCGAACCGAGCATCGAAAATTCGCGCGTAAAAGGGTGAATAACGAGATGATCGACGCCCATTTTTTCCAGCAAAGCGATTTTCTCATCCAGGGTATTCAAAAGCAATTGCTCCGTATTGGGGAACAAAACCATGCGCGGATGCGGGAAGAAGGTGAGAATCACCGTTTCGCCTTTGATTTTTTCAGCGGTTTCGTGAAGCTGACGGATGATGCGCTGGTGGCCGAGGTGGACGCCGTCGAAGGTGCCGGTGGTGACTACTGCGGCCTTATCGGGGACGTACTCGCTGATGTGGTGGTAGACTTTCAAGGAGGCAAAGATAGGATTATCAGGAGGCAGGGAGATAGGTTCATCAGGAGGCAGGGAGACAGGTTAGCAGGAGGCAGGGAGACAGGTTATCAGGAGGCAGGGGAGCAGGATGGTCAGGAGGCAGGGCGGTTTCGTTCGTCGGTGAAAAATGGCCGTCTGGCGGAAGTGGACAAGTTCTGCTCAAATTATCAACAGAGGGGTGATTATTAGAACTAAAACTTCCTATTTTTGCACCGGTTTTTAACGACCTACAAGCTTAAATATGCAAAAAGGCAAAATTTCCCAGGTAATCGGCCCCGTTATTGACGTGAGCTTTACCGACCATTCGGGCAAACTTCCGAACATTCTCGACGCACTTGTTGTAAACAAACCAAACGGTCAGAAAGTGATCGTTGAGGTTCAACAGCACATTGGTGAAGACACCGTCCGTACCATTGCGATGGACTCTACTGATGGCTTGGCACGTGGAATGGAAGTTGTTTCCACAGGTTCACCTATCCGTATGCCTATCGGCGACAAAATCCGTGGACGACTGTTCAACGTTGTTGGCGAAGCAATCGACGGACTTGAAAGCGTGAGCAATGAAGGTGGATATGTCATTCACCGTCTGCCACCACGTTTCGAAGATCTTTCTACGGCTTCGGAAGTATTGTTCACCGGAATCAAAGTAATCGATCTGATCGAGCCTTATTCAAAAGGTGGTAAGATCGGTCTGTTCGGTGGTGCGGGTGTAGGCAAAACCGTATTGATCCAGGAGCTGATCAACAACATTGCAAAGGGATACGACGGTTATTCCGTATTCGCAGGTGTTGGTGAGCGTACGCGTGAAGGAAATGACCTTCTCCGCGAGATGATCGAATCGGGTATCGTTAAATACGGAGAAACATTTACGAAATCGCTTCACGAAGGTGGATGGGATCTCAGCAAAGTTGATCTGAATCAATTGAAGGACTCACAGGCAACATTCATCTTCGGACAGATGAACGAGCCTCCGGGAGCACGTGCACGTGTTGCATTGTCTGGTCTTACCCTCGCGGAATATTTCCGTGACGGAGATGCAGGCGCATCAGGTGGCGGAAAAGACATCCTGTTTTTCATCGACAATATCTTCCGTTTCACGCAGGCAGGTTCCGAAGTGTCAGCACTTCTTGGACGTATGCCATCTGCGGTAGGTTACCAGCCAACACTCGCTACTGAAATGGGTGTGATGCAGGAACGTATTACTTCTACCAAACGCGGATCAATCACATCTGTACAGGCGGTTTACGTACCTGCGGATGACTTGACTGACCCGGCACCGGCAACTACTTTCGCCCACCTTGATGCGACAACCGTATTGAGCCGTAAAATTGCCGAGCTTGGAATTTATCCTGCAGTAGATCCATTGGATTCTACATCACGGATTCTTACCGCTGCAGTTGTAGGCGAAGAGCACTACGGATGCGCACAGCGTGTGAAAATGATCCTTCAGCGTTACAAAGAATTGCAGGACATCATCGCGATCCTTGGTATGGACGAATTGTCTGAAGAAGATAAACTCGTTGTAAGCCGCGCGCGTCGCGTACAGCGTTTCCTGTCACAACCTTTCTTTGTAGCACAACAGTTCACCGGTCTTGAAGGTAAATTCGTTAGTATCGAAGATACCATCAAAGGATTCAACATGATCCTGAACGGTGAAGTGGATCAGTATCCGGAAGCTGCTTTCAACCTGGTTGGAACGATTGAGGATGCGATTGAAAAAGGCAAGAAGATTTTAGCAGAAGCGAAATAGTCGTCATCCTTCGACTCCGCTCAGGATGACAAGGTAAACGATAGACGATAGTTAAGAAAACTGAAATATGCACCTCGAAATAATCACACCGGATAAAAAGGTTTACAGCGGAGAAATTAAATCTGCTGTACTCCCTGGAGCGGAAGGCCGTTTTGGTGTCCTCAACAAACACGCTTCAATGATCTCTACTTTGAAAAAAGGAAAGATCAAGGTGATTGATTCACAGCAGCAGACACACTATTTTGAAATTAATGGTGGAGTTGCAGAAGTGCATGCGAATAATTTAACGGTGTTGGCGGAATAACCCTCATCATCCTCAGCCCGCTCTCTTTGCCGTCCCTCGACTGCGCTCGGGATGACAAAGAGTTTCAAAGACGAATAAAAAAACTCCCGGAAAATTTCCGGGAGTTTTTTTTTATTGCGGGGTTTATTCACTCGGAGAAAATTCGGTGCGTGGTGGTTCCGGTATGGGAGTGGTCGTGCAAGGCACGGGTAATCTTGTCACCCGCCAACGTTGCACACCGAAGCGAACAACCACACCGGTTTCTACCACAATGCCGTTGGCCGTGAATGAAACCGTGTTCAGCCATTTGAATGGCGTGCTTGTGTAACCGCCCTGAACTTCATAAACAGGTTCACTTCCGCTATCGATTGTAACCGCTGATCCAATTGCAATTTTGTGATTGAACCGCACCATTGCAGAAGGACGCACACATTGCACACCGCGCGAAACAGAAGCGCTTGCATCAAGCATCAAATCGAAATGCCGGTTCAGACCAACCAGTCCACCGGTTGCAGCCACATACGATTGCTCGGTTTGCAGGGAATAAATTTCAGTTGTTCCTGGCGATTCAAAACCGAAAACGAGTTTAGGCTGGAGAAGATTCAACACGGAAACTCCCGCATAAAATCCTTTCTCGTCGGTGACCATTACGCCCGCATCGAAGTTGAA
>DATHKF010000134.1:0-6195 GCA_035489505.1 Bacteroidia bacterium
AAGTGGCAGCCAGGTTAACTATCAACGCACAGTGGTACGCTCAAAATTGATTGCCGGAATTACGTTCTATTACACGGCTGGAGCAACAATTAATTCATCAGGAAATTATGACATGATCGTTTCCAAGATGAGTGCCAGTGGGAGTATTCTTTGGACGCAAACGTATAACGGTTCAGGAAATGGTAACGACTATGCAACAGACGTTCAAATTGACGCTGTAGGAAATGTGTACATAGCAGGAACATATTTTAAGGATGCAACGGATTCCACGAACGCCATTGTAATCAAGTACAACACGGCAGGAACCCACAAGTGGACAAAAACGTATAACGGAGCCGGTTCGGGAAATGACCTTTTTACAGCGCTGCAAGTAGGCGGAAATGTCGTGGTGGCAGTTGGCTCAACATGGCAGGGTCTAACGAACAAGTACGATATGCTTGCGATCCGTTACGACAGTTCTGGCAACCAGGTCTGGGCGCAGAACTGGGATTACACCGGGTTGTTTGATGTGGCGATAAACCTGTACAACAGCGGAACTAAAATTTACATTGCCGGAGGTGCGCAGTCTGCAATCACAACTTACAAATATGCGGTTGTTGCTCTCAAAGCATCCGATGGCAGCGTACAGTCTTCGACAGTTACGGGCGGTACTGCATTTGGCTTCGACCAGGTGACAGACCTGCAACTTGATCCTGCTACTGGTGACATATACATTACGGGTGGCGTTCTCAACGTTTCCACATTATACGATTACCGAACTGTAAAACTTGATACGGCATTAAATATTATCTGGACCGCTACATATAGCGGAGCGGCCAACCTGAATGATGTTGCGTCGGGTCTTTACATTGATTCCGTTGGTAACGTTATTGTTACCGGATACTCAACAACCACTTCGCAGAACAAAAATTACGCAACGGTCAAGTATAACAGTTCAGGCACACAACAGTGGGTTGCAACTTACAACGGCGCGAGCAACGGCATTGACAGCGCAACCGCAATCGTTACCAAAGGAACAGACATCTACGTAACAGGAGCAAGTCACAACGGCATTAGCTTTGATTATTACACGATCAAGTATAACTCGTCCGGGGCGCAGGTTTGGGGCATTTCGTGGAACTCTGCAAGCAACAAATCCGACAGACCAACTGCAATTGCAATTGATACAGATCGTGGCGTGGTCGTTACAGGACAGACGAAGCTCACGGGTGCATACACTTACCACACGGTAAAGTACATCACGAAAAACGTCCTGACACCAACGGACGGAGAGGATTTGAATCCTGCATTTTGCTTCACTGAAAACCGGGGACAGCTGCTCGATGATGCCGGTAACCCAACAGACATTAAATTCTATAACAAGACTGGTGGAACCCCGCAGCAGGTTTATTTTGCGGACAGCTACATGAGTTACGTATGGGCTAAAATGGACACGGCCCAAACGAGCCCGGTGGACTCTGTATTTCGTGTGGACATGACTTTCTATGGAGGCAACGACGACATTCCGGTGTATGCAAAAGATGAACGCGGGGATTACGAAAACTTTTTTCTTGCGCACCTTCCTGATGGTTGCGTCCGAATGAAAACGTATAACCAACTGTACCGCTCAAATATTTACGACGGTATTGATGTAGTGTACAGCAGCAACCCCAACGGCATGAAATACTTCTATGTCGTTAAGCCGGGTGGTGACCCTACGGATGTTGTAGAAACGTACACCGGGGCAAATTCAATTACGGTGAACGGAAACGGCGACCTTGTTGTTTCAACAGATCTTGGTGACATCGTTCATCCAAGACCGCGTGTATGGGAAATTGATGCCAGCGGAAATACGTATACCCTTGCGTGGCAACCCACGTATAGCGTAAGCGGAAACAACGTGAGCATGTCAATTGGGGCATACACAACCAGCCGTGCACTGATCATTGGAATTGACTATGGAGCATCAATGAGCATCGTCCAGCAAATCACCGGAACAAATTTAGATTGGTCAACACATTACGGCTCGTTATCGGGTGGAGACACACCATTCAATTCCGTCGAAGCAGACAAGGCGGGAAACTCTTTTTATGCAGGAACAACGAACGGCAATCAATTTCCAACTCAAAATGGCCTTCAAACAATACCTGGCGGAGGATCTGATTGGACATTGGTTAAAATAAAAAATAATGCGGTAAGGCGGTGGGCGACTTATTACGGTGGAACGCAAGAAGAAAATACACCATACATTGATTTAGATTCTTCAGCGAATATTTATTTCTGCGGTGTCACTAAATCTACTGTTTTGCCAATGGCAAGTTCTCAACCACCAGGAGCTTATGTAGATGTCACTCACAACGGAAATTATGATTTGTTCATTTTCAAGTTGGATAGCACCGGTACTTCCAATGGGCTGTTGTGGAGTACGTATTATGGAGGCGCAGGACTTGATCGACCCGAAGGGCTGTGGGTAAATCCGTATGGGACAAGACTGGCACTTGTCGGTCTCGCAGGTTCAGGATTTCCAACGGTGAATAGACCAAACGCCTACAACAATACTACCGGAGCGAGCTTCATTCTTGAATTTGATGCGCTGTTAGACACTTTGTGGGCAACGCGGTTTCTGTCGAGCGGATATGTACAGGACATTGAAGGCGATCACCCTTCCGGCAGCTTGTTTATTGTCGGTTACACTTCGGCTAACCCGGGAAGCATGCCGTTCCTGGACGCAGGGGGGCCGGTGTATTGGCAGGTTGATTCCTCAAATCGGGCGTTTATTATGCGCATTGATATTAACGATACTGTTCGCTGGTGCACGCCTTTCGGTGGAAGTGTAACCTTCGCCACTGCTGTTGCGGTTAACGGAAAAGATATTTACGTCGTTGGCCACACGTCCAGCACACCGGGAGGTTTTGCGCTCATGTACACGGCTGGTGAATACATTGACAGTACGAACAGCACAAATAACAGTGATGGCTGGATCGCGCGGTTCTCCATTGGTGGTATCGAAAAATGGTGCACGTTTTGGGGGAATGGAGGAATGGAAATTTTGTACGATGTGGTTGTCGATGACAATGATAATGCCTATGTCCACGGAATGTCGCAGAGTGGAGTGAATGCGCTGTACGCTACGGGCAATGCTTACCTTCAAACGTTGAATACGCAACAGGATGCGGTGATCCTCGCCTTTGGGTCGCAGAACCAGAGAACATGGATGACCTGTTTCGGTGGAAATCAATTTGAAAGCGGAAACTCATTAGCTGTTGTTGGACATAGTAAATTGTTCATTGCGGGACAATCAAGTTCGCTTCCCGCCACCTACCCGTGGGCGTACCCGAATCTTATCCCAAACGAATATTTAGATGTTTCCAAAACAAACACAGTGCAAAATACCGGGTACATGGCCCGATTTAGTCTTGATTCGGTCAGCACTGTGGGAATGACTGAAAATATAATTCCAACAGGTAATTTCCTGATTTTTCCGAGTCCAACGTCAGGCAACCTTACTGTAGAGGTGAACGACTTGCAGGGTGAGGACGTGCGTATAACAGTAACGGATATGCTTGGGCAGGTGGTCATTGATAGGAAAACCACCGATAATTTCGGAACTTTACAAGAGCCGCTGGATTTGTCAACACTCAGCAATGGTGTGTACATGGTGATGGTTCAGATTGGTAACGCTGTGCCGATGACACAAAAAGTGATCAAACAGGAATGATGCGAATCAGGATAAGTTTTATATTCTTTCTGCTGGTTAGCCAGTTCTGCGCACAAGCGCAGAATTGGCAATCAGTTGGCGGCCCATATTTGACCACGTCACTGGGTGTACGCTACTTAAAAACAGATACTGCAAACAATCAATTGCTGTGTAGCGCTTTTGTCGGCCCATATCAAAGGTTATTAAAGTATGACGATGCTAACGGATGGGATACCTTGGGAGACCGAATAGGTAGTGGCGTGTATCAGGTTATAAATTATCGTGGAAATTTTTATAGTGTAAGTTGTGCTGCTCCCGCCGGTCCGAATAATTCGGTTGGAATACTTGTTGGGAATCAGTGGCAATTATTCGCAGAAACACGGCAAAATGCATTTGCGTTTTATCAGCACGATAGTGATTTGTATGCTATGGGCACCTTTGATAGCATCGGTGGTGTACAGGCCGCTCAGGTTGCGCGTTATGATGGCACAAGTTGGAACTCGATTGGCACGGCAACATTTGGAGGTGGTTCAGCGGTGAATTGCGCACTGCATTATCAGGGCGACTTGTACATCGGTGGAGGATTTCATGATACGGTTGGAAATTGCTTAGCCAAGTGGGATGGTCAGCAATGGACTGGATTCGGAAACTTCTTCTCAGGTGGCATTGACGCAGTCAACTGTATGGTAGAATACAATGGGCAATTGTACATTGGTGGTTATTTCACAACAGCAAGCGGTAGTCCAGGCAATTTTATTGCGCGTTGGGATGGAACTACATGGACGCAGGTAGGTGGTGGACTTGCAGGCGGACAATTGTACGACATGCAAGTATATAACGGAGAATTATGGGTGTGCGGTCAGATCACCGCGGCAGGTGGAATTGCCGTAGTTGGTCTGGCTAAGTATGATGGAACAGATTGGTGCAACGTAGGGACTTTTGATAATATCACAACATCAATCGAAGTTTATAATAATGAACTGTACATCGGTGGTGGTTTTTGGACGGTTGATGGAGACAGCGTAACAAGTAAAGTCTTAAAATGTATCGGTGGAAATAATACCGGAGCATGTGGGCATCTTAATACGGGCATTGAGGAAACTGCAAACGGTTTTTCCGTTAGTGTGTTTCCAAATCCGGCCAGTACTTCTGTAACATTTCAAATGACAGGAGAACCCGTAACCCGCACGGTTATACTAATAGATAATCTTGGCCGCGAAATCTGGCGCAAGGAAACGAACGAAAACACCGTAGAATATTTTATTGACGGAACCGCACCGGGATTATATCACTATCGAATCGAAGATCAAGGCACGGTAAAATTTACCGGCAAACTTGTCATCGAATAGCCCCGTTTTCAATATTTCTGTACTCGCGGATTTTGGGAAAAAGCAGAACAAAACCCACTTCTTTCTGGGAATCGAATAACTTTGCATTCCTTATGCCCGAAGTCAAAGCCAAACGCCCTTCTTTCAACGAAATCTACATGGAGCTCGCAGAGAATCTTGCGCTCCGCTCACATTGTGTGAAAGCGAAAGTGGGCGCCGTGCTCACCAAAGACACGCGCATCATTTCACTCGGCTACAACGGTCCGCCTGCAGGCACGCACAATTGTGATCTCGAATGGCCGGAAACCGGTTGTCCGCGCGACAGCAAAGGAAGCTGCTCACTCGCATTGCACGCCGAGATGAATGCAATTCTCTATGCATCCAAAAACAATGTGCCCATCGAAGACTGCACGTTGTACGTCACACTTTCGCCGTGCATTTCCTGCGCACGCATTATTTATTCCACCGGCATCAGACACGTCATCTATAAAAATTCATACGCGGAGTTCAAAGGACTTGCCACCGACGAAGGCGTCGATTTTCTGCGCAAGTTCGGTGTACTCGTTGAACGCTACGGAGCCTAACATCCAATGAACAGACTCACCCCCTGGATTCCTTTCATCTGCGGAATTTGTCTCGGAGCCGGAATCCTGCTCGGAACATTCGTCGCACCATCTATGCCCGACAACGGCTCGATGAATTCGTACGACAAGATCAAAGCCGTACTCGGTTACGTAGAGCAGAATTATGTCGACACGGTAAACACCACCGAGCTCGTGGATTTATCCATCCAGGAAATTCTTCAGCATCTCGATCCGCATTCCGGTTATTTCACACCCGCTGAAGTAATCGAAATGAACGAGCCCATGCAGGGAAATTTCCAGGGCGTAGGTGTGGAGTATAATATCATACAGGACACCGTTGTGGTGGTCAATGTTATTCGCGGAGGCCCTGCGGAAACTGCAGGAGTATTAACCGGCGATCGTCTTGTTGCGGCAGATGGATCATCACTTGTGGGTGATAGCGCGACCGAAAAAATCGTGAAAAGAAAATTGCGCGGCACTTCCGGCTCGCCTGTAAATGTTTCGGTGGTCCGTCGCGGTACACAGGCGGTGAAGCAGGTAAAAATTATCCGCGGCAGTGTTCCGATCTACAGCGTGGAAGCGGCGTACATGATTGAACCAGGCGTAG
>DATHKF010000135.1:0-10760 GCA_035489505.1 Bacteroidia bacterium
ATGCCGTTCAAACGGCTATTCCGATCGGCTTTACGTTCAACTACCTCGGTACAAACTACACGGACCTGGGCGCAACCACCAACGGTGCGGCAGGTTTTGTTGGCATGACCAACACCCGGTTCAACACCGATCTGTACACAACAACAGCACCCAATGCAATTCTGGCTCCCTGGTGGGACGATCTTTCGTCTCCCGTAGGAACCATGCTTTATCAAACGCAAGGTTTGCCGGGTGCACAGACGTTCACCATGCAGTGGTCGGCTTTGTCGTACTACACGGGTTCAACAGCAACGGTCAATTTCCAGATCATTCTGTACGAAGGAACCAACGTGATTGAATACCGTTACGGCGCTCAGCCAACCGGTACGTTCAACACAGGATCAGAATCGGCTGCGATCGGAATGAAAAGCCAGACCGGCGGAAACGGACAATACCTCGATGCCGTTACCGGATCAGCTTTCACCGGCAACGCCACGCTCAGTTCCCAAACCATGTGGCCTTCGCGCCACTTCCGCTTTACACCAGGAGTTCCAACTCCGGTAGCTGGCGGTACATACACGGTTGGCAATGCCGGCACGTACTTCAGCTTAAGCGAAGCGATCGCTGACCTCAACCACCGCGGTGTTTCAGGCGCAGTAAACCTTTCGCTCCTCGATGCAAACTATGATGCATCTCCTGCAAACGGCGACAATTATTTCCCGATGATGATCGGACCTGTAGCAGGAACATCAGCTGTGAACATGGTAACCATTCAGCCTGCTTCCGGAACCTCCACGATTACTGCCGCAGGATTCACGCAGACTCTCGGGTTTTGCGTCAATCAAGCCAATGTCAATACGATTGGAACCGGTAATGAACCGATCCTGGCTGTAGTTGGCGGACAATATATCGCCATCAACAACATCAATCTGGTTGCCAGTTCTGCAAACATTGACCGCGGTCTTGCCGTGCTGAATTCATCAGCCACACTTGGTGCACAGTTTTGTTTGTTCACCAACATTTCGGTAACACTCAACCGGTCTAATACCGCAGCAATTGCCATTGAGCAGCGTCTTCCTACAACACCAACCGCCGCAACCGGTGCGAACTCCAACAACAGTTACCTCAACCTGACCATCAGCAACACCTATGCAGGTATGAACATGACCGGGAACGCTACGTTTCCGGATCTTGGACTGAACATCGGAACCACTTCGCCTACTGCATTCAACAGTATTGGAGCAGCAACAGCCAACGATATCGGTAACGGCGGAACAGCATCCTACGGAATTTTAGTTGCGAACTGCAGTGGCTTCAACATATTCAACAACGAAGTCCGCAACGTTACCGTAACCGGTGCTGTTGCTTCAGATGGTATTGTTATCACAGGTGCGATGGGAACGAGTTCGTGTTACAGGAATAAAATTCATGATATCCGTTCAACCAGCACCAGCGCCACAACTGCCATTTGCGGTATTCGTGGAGGCGTTGCAACAACAGGTACGCATTCGCTTCGTATCTATAACAACTTTGTCTATGGGCTGACCACAGCCTACACCGGTGCAGCAACCGCTACCCGCCAGATCCGTGGGATCAATATCCTCACCGGCGGGGTGATCGCTGCAAACATTGATGTTGACTTTAATAACGTGTCGATTAATGTAACATCAAATCCGAATGCATCTTCAACCTGTTTCGAAATCGCTTCAGCTACTGGTCCTGTGATCAACGTACGTAATAACGTGTTCTCGAACAGCACAGGTGCACAAACAGCTCCGGCCGGTCACTACACATGGGTTTCCAGCAGCGCAACGCTTACCGGTAACACAGGTTCAGTGTCGAACTACAACGACCTCTACGTGTTAAACACAACGCAGGGATTTGTTGGACGCGGTGCAACAACCGACTATGCTACACTGGCCAACTGGCAAGCTGCGATGACCCAGGATGCCAACTCAATTTCTGTTGATCCTTCATACGTGAGTGCAAGCGATCTTCACGTAAGCAATCCGTTGCTCAACGCAGCAGGTACACCGCTTGCGTGGGTTACTTCGGATATCGATAACCAGGTGCGTGGCGGTACTCCCGACATCGGTGCCGATGAATTTGTAGTGGCTACGCTCGATGCCGGAGCCTCTGTATTGGTAACACCGGTTTCCGCAAGCTGTTATACTGCAACGCAGGCCGTGGTGGTACGCATCCGCAACTTCGCGGTTCTGCCACTTGACCTCACCGTGAACAACGTAACTGTTACCTGCAACATCACCGGTGCTGCAACGGCAACGCTTAACGTAACATTGACCAACAACGCACTGAACGCAGGTGTGCCAATTCCTTCCGGCGCATCTATTGATGTTCCTGTTGGCACGTTTAACATGACCGCTGCGGGAACGTATACGTTCAACGGATTCACTACCCTTAGCGGTGATGCAAATCCATTCAACGATGCGATGCCGGCTTCGAACATCAGCTTCCAGCCCGGAACAGTTACGGCAGTACCTCCAACGGTTTGCCAGGGCGGTACATCAACGATCACTCTGACCGGGAATACGGCGAGCAGTCTCCAATGGGAAGCCAGCACAGACGGCGGTCTTACCTGGGCACCCATCGTAGGTGCAACAACTTCTCCGTATGTTGCCACACCTACAGATACCACCTTGTATCGTGCATTGGTTTGCGGAGTGATTACGTCAACATCAGACACGGTGCTCTTCTTCCCGACAACTCCTCCGGTAACCGTAAGCGATACTATTTGCGGAATTGATACTGTGATGCTTTCAGCATCGGGACCTGGAACATTGTATTGGTTTACCGGTCCGTCCGGTGGATCACCAATCAATACAGGAACTACGTATTCACCGCTTGTGTCAGCAACTACTACGTATTATGTGGAAAGTTCCAGCGGTGCAGGTACACAAAACGTGGGTCCACTGAATACATCAATCGGAACCGGATTGCAGTCAACAGCACCGCAGTGGTTAGTGTTCGACGTGATCCAGGCATGCCAGTTGCAAAGTGTTGTGGTATTTCCTGGCGCTGCCGGAAACGTTGTCCTTGAATGGAGAAACAGTTCAGGCGGTGTGATCCAGTCGAGTACTATGGCTGTAACTGCGGCGCAGGTGGGAACAGGAGTGGTTATGCCACTGAACTGGAGCCTGGTTCCGGGAACTGCATACCGTCTCGGAATTGGAGCAGGCAGTGTTACGTTGTTTAGAAACGATGCAGGTGCAGTTTATCCATACACCATCCCTGGTGTGGTTTCGATCACCGGGAATTCATTTAGCTCCGTGTATTACTACTGGGGATATAACTGGAGTGTTGCTTCAGGATGCAGCAGTGCACGTGTTCCGGTAACAGCAGAAGTTCTTCCTGCAGCGCCGGTCAGCATCACTGCATCTTCCGGCACACTTTGCTCGGGCGATTCTGCAACACTCGTTGCATCAAGCACGAACCTGGGTTACAATTACACCTGGTCTCCGGCTGCCACACTGAACGTTTCAACAGGCGATACGGTAATGGCAGGACCTTCAGCAGCAACTTCGTTCATCGTTACTGCTGATTCTGCCGGATGTATTGCGATGGATACGATCACTATTGCCGTAAACCCATTGCCGTTTGGCTCGGTCACAATAGCAGACACGCTGATCTGTATCAACGAATCGGACACACTCTGGTCTGTCGATCCGTTTGTTGCACCATTTATCAATACAACCCCGGTTCCTGTTCCGGATGCTAATCCTGCAGGTGCAACGTCAGTAATCAATATTCCTTACGCTGCAACGATCAATCCAACCATGAGCATGCAGGTATGTTTCAACATGCCTCACACGTATGACGGTGATATGAGTTTCATGCTTATTTCGCCATTGGGTACACAGCTTGACCTGTGTTCGAACAACGGTGCCGGTGGCGACAACTTCACCCAAACCTGCTTCAGCATGTCGGCAGTTACGCCAATCACAGCGGGAGTTCCACCATTTACAGGATCTTTCCTTCCTGAAGGTGCAGGCGGACTTGACGTGTTCAACGGCGAAAGCACCCAGGGTAACTGGACGCTCTTCATGGTTGACGGTGCAGGCGGAGATCTTGGCACATTGACTGCATGGACAATGAGTTTCACCACAAACAATGCGGTGAGCTGGACATCTAACCCGGTTGGATTTACTTCAACGAACGATACGATCATGGTGTCACCACTAGTGACTACAGATTACATCCTTACGTTGACTGATACAACAACCGGTTGCTCGACATCGTATACACGCACAGTAGTGGTAAATCCTCCGCTGAGCCTGGCTATGTCGAACGACACACTCGTTTGCGCAGGAGATTCTGCTGCGTTGATGGCGATGGGTTCAGGTGGCGACAGCAACATTGCATACAGCTGGAGCAACGGTCCGGTAACGGCGAACAACACGGTATCACCGGGTGCAACCACTATGTACTACGTAACTATCAGCGACGGATGTACAACACCAATCGCAATGGATTCTGTACTGGTAACTATCCCAACACCGGTGATGATTGCTTCAATCAGCAACGACACTACGTTGTGTTCGGGGACTAACCTGGTGCTTGGAGTGAACGCTGCAGGTGGAGATGGCAACACGTCTTACGCGTGGAGCAATGGTCCTGTGACTGCGAATGACACCATCAATACCGGTGCGCCGGGAACGACTACTCCATATTCAGTGATGATCATGGATGGTTGCGGAACATCGGCCACCGATACCGTTCAGGTTACCACGTATGGTCTGCTGAATGTAGTAGTGGCCATGCCGGACACGAGCGTAGTTTGTTCGGGCGATACTCTTGTTGGTGTTGTAATGGCTGCTGGCGGCGATAACAACCTGAGTTTCCAGTGGAGCAACGGACCTACAACGGTCAATGACACAACCGTAACAACTTCAATAACCACATACGTTGTTACAGTTACAGACGGTTGCGGAACCACAGGAATTGATTCATTCACAGTGGACGTATTCGCTCCGGTGATGGTTACTGCATCGAACGACACCGCAGTCTGCTTCCCGAACTTTGCGTACTTCTCATCGAACGTAACGGGTGGTGACGGAAACGTGACTTACCAGTGGACCACAGGTTCAACAAGCAATGTCGACTCTTCAGCTTTCTTCGGAACCACAACAGTGTCTGTTACGGTTACTGACGGTTGCGGAAGCACATCGGTTGACAGCATTCTTGTGACTGTGAACTTCTCACCGTCCGCTTCATTCACAGAAAGCGCAGTCGGTTCTACAGTAACGTTCACCAACACGTCTACGAATGCTACTTCGTACCTCTGGAACTTTGGCGATACGCAGATGTCAACGCTGATGAGCCCGGCGCACACGTATGCGAGCAACGGTACGTACACGGTGACGCTTATCGTAACCAACAGTTGCGGTTCTGATACCATCACGAGCGTAGTGATGATCGACGTAGGCATCAACGATCCGGCAGTTATGCAGGGTGTGAATGTTTACCCGAACCCGTCATCGGATGTGTTCAACGTAAACTTCGGCATGGCTATCGGCGGAAACGTAACGATTGAGTTGTTCGACGTACAGGGCAAACTGCTCCAGTCGCAGAACTCCGAGAACGTGGTTGCAGGTTCTGTAATGACACTGAACGTTGCAAACTATGAAAGCGGTATGTACCTGATGCGCATTACCACTTCAGTAGGTGTGCAGACGTACAAGCTGAACGTGCAGAAATAAAAACTGATTTTTTAAACGGAGCCCCTTGTCACGAAAGTGATGAGGGGTTTTTGTTTTGGGTTGAGAACGTGAAATGGGTGATTCGGAAAGAAAAAGAGGGGATTCGGAAAATGAAGGATAGGATTGTGAATTAAAAGGAGGAGATTGTCATCATTAACAATTTTTTCTGACGAGTCTTCCGCTTGAAAAGTATGGTTGTTTGAAAATTTAACGCCGGACCTCTAAAATGAAGATAAAGGAATGTGTAAAACCTATGTAAAATCACAGAAATGATAACATACTTAAACAAACGAGGTAACTCTCCAATAACCCATTTCCAAATTGAGGATGAAAGTATCATTGTTTGGTTCAATGGCGGAAAATTCTATTCATACAGTTATGATAGAGCCGGTACGCACCATATTGAACAAATGAAAGTACTAGCTCGCAATGGTAGCGGACTCAGTGCTTACATTACCCAAAATGTCAGGTTTAAATATGATAAGTGAATTGAAACTATTCGGAATCATACTGTAAATGTCCGAAACGTACGAAATGGAATATAAAGTAGAATCAAGATAGGCAAATGAAACCGCTAGTAGGCGTTCATACAGGATATACTTCATATGGCAAAGGCAAAAAAAATAGAGGCAGGAGTCTCATTAGTTTCTGATAATCCAGAAATAAAAAAACCAAGACTAATTAAGCTTATTGTCAGAAATTACCGCTGCATAGGAACTACACCTGTTGAGATTGACCTTAATGATATTGTAGTACTTGTAGGTGCGAATAACGTGGGCAAAAGTTCTATTTTAAAAGCGTACGAGTTGGCTATGTCGCAGGGTTCCGGTAAGGCAGAATTGAAACTCGAGGATTTTCCTAACAACGACATAGACAATGATAATCTACCTGAGATAGAGTTACACACCATTGTTTATGACAATAGTCCGGGTGATAGGTGGATTGAAATATTGAACAATGGAGAAATGCTTGTAAGAGAAAGATGGGTTTGGAATGGAGAAGGTAAGCCTAAAAGAGAAGGATGGGACGCGGAAACAACTTCATGGAGTGAAAATGTTCCGTGGGGGGCACCAAATGTTGCAAATGCAAGGAGACCTGAGCCACATAGAGTGGATGCTTTTGATTCACCCGAAGAACAGGCAAAGGCGATAAAGAAGCTATTAATGCAAGCTCTAACGGATCGAGTAAAAAATTTGAAAGCCGAAAATCAAGAGGAAGGAGAAGAGGAAAATGACTATAAAAAATTAATTTCTAACGTAAAAAAACTTCAAAAGAAAATTGTTGAAGAAGCGAAGGATCAAATTGATGCCGTGAATCATGAATTAACCACATTAATTGCGAAAGTCTTTCCTAATTATAAAATTGATTTTGATGCTAAACCTGAAGATGATTTGGATAGCGTAATAAATCTCTTCAAGGCCGATCCTCAATTATTAATGGGGCCAGCGGATGGTTTTTTAAGCACAATTGATAGGCAGGGAAGTGGCGCAAGAAGAACTTTATTGTGGACAGCAATTAAATTCATTTCAGAAAATAATCAAAAAGGAAAAGAAGACGGGGCAATAACCAGACCCCACCTTCTTCTTCTAGATGAACCCGAAATTTGTTTGCATCCAAATGCCATTCGTGAAGCATGCAATGTTCTATATGACTTGCCAAATACGGGAAATTGGCAAGTTATGGTTACAACACATTCGCCAATATTTATCGATTTTTCTAAAGATAACACGACCATTGTTAAGGTCGAAAAAACCGTAAATGGAACTATTAAGGGCACCACAGTATTTCGCCCCGACAAAGTGCAACTTGATGACGACGATAAAAGAAATTTGAAATTATTAAATATCTGCGATCCTTATGTTGCCGAGTTCTTTTTTGGAGGCAAAGTGATTGTTGTTGAAGGCGATACAGAGTACACAGCGTTTAACTATATTAAAAAACAAAAGCCGGAAGAATATAAAGACGTAAATATTATTCGTGCAAGAGGTAAGGCTACAATAGTTTCCTTAATCAAGATTCTAAATCATTTTGGTTCAGATTACGCTGTTCTTCATGACTGTGATATGCCAAGACTTACAACAAAGAAAGGTAAAGAAATGGCAAATCCGGCCTGGGGTAACAACACTAATATTCTTGGTGCGATGAATGCTAAACCAGTTGGTAATGCAACGAGACTCTTGGCTTCTTTGCCTAATTTTGAAGAAGCTTATTTTGGAGAAACCGCGGGCGATGAAAAGCCATATAATGCATTGAAAACTCTGGAGAATGACGAAGGAAAATTTAATGTTGTGGAAACTTTGTTAAAAGCTTTAATAAATTTCGCGGCACCGCCTCCAATCAATTGTACGGAATGGGGAACGATTGAAGATTTGGAACAAAGGCTAAATGCTTCCCTATCTCCGTGATTGCAGCTAAAGACTTTATATTATGACAAATCAGACAAAAGTAACCTGCCCTGAATGCGGTCATTCGATTGACGTAAATAGTATTCTTTCACATCAACTGGAAGATGAGTATAAGAAGAAATATAATGCTCAATTGGCTGAGGAGCAGAAGAAGTTTGATGCACAAACTTCTCGCTTAAAGCAGGAGAAAGAAGAATTTGAAGAAAAAAAGAAGAACGAGAATGTACTTTTCCAGGATAAATTAAACGGCAAACTTCGTGAGGAAAAGATAAAATTGGAGACTGAATTAAAGGAGAAGCTGGAAAAAGAGAAATCTGAGGAGATTGAGGTTTTACAAAAGGAGTTGAACGAAAAATCTGAACAGGTAAAGGACCTCAATAAGAGCAAGGCGGAAATTGAAAAACTAAAGAGAGAAAAGGATGAATTAAGGTCTTTGATAGAAGCGGATGTGCAGAAGCAATTAAATGAAACATTGGTCACCGAAAGGGAAAAGATTAAAAAAACCGAGCAGGATAAAAACGAACTTGCTATAAAGGAATTGCAGAAGCAATTGGAGGATCAGAAGAGGTTGACGGAGGAAATGAAGAGGAAGCAGGAACAAGGTTCGATTCAATTACAGGGAGAAGTTCAGGAATTGGCGATTGAAGAATGGTTAAAGGCTAATTTTCCACTTGATACAATTATTGAGGTCAAAAAAGGGGCAAGGGGGGCCGACTGCAGGCATGTAATAAACACGAGAACAAAAGAAAATTGCGGCTCGATTTACTACGAAAGTAAGCGGACCAAGGATTTTGGAAAAGGTTGGATTGAAAAGTTCAAAAACGATATTCGCGAACAGGGTGCATCAATTGGCATTTTTGTAACAGACGTTATGCCCCCGGGGATGGATAGAATGGGCTTAAGGGAAGGTGTGTGGATTTGCTCATATGAAGAATTTAAAGGTCTGTGTTTCGTGATGAGAGAACATATCACAAGTCTTGATTTGGCCATTTCCTCTCAGGAAAATAGGGGAGAGAAAATGGTTATGCTATATGATTATTTGACCAGTAATGAATTTAGATTACAGGTGGAAGGAATTATTGAAGGTTATACTCAAATGCAATCGGATTTGGAATCAGAAAAGCGGTCAATTGCAGGGCATTGGAAAAAGCGAGAAAAGCAATTGCAGAAAGTATTAAGCAACACTAACTTTATGTATAATTCCCTGAGAGGAATTGCTGGAAATGCAATTCAGTCGATCAAAGTACTAGAGTTTCCAGACATTGCGGAAGAACTGGACGAAACAACTGAATAAAACTTATTACTCAACGGATACGAACGGAACGTTACGTGATGGATCAGGATGGTGTTTTTTCTTATTCTGAAAACGGATTTACAATCCAATTGAATAATGGAGCAAGATATGTTGCATGGGACGAAATTGAAATGATTCGGGCTTATAAAATCGATCAGCTTACCTTGGACTGTATTGTCATTGAAGTGTCAACGAAAGAGAACATTTATTCCATAAACGATGACACACCCGGCTACATAAAATTCATGGATTTGGCACTAAAGAAACTTCCAGAATTCAAGAAGGATTGGTTCGAAAAAGTAGCTTTTCCGGCATTTGCGACTAATCCGACAATTATTTACGAGAGAGTCTCGATTCCTTAGCTTCGATCCTATCCAACCAAAAATCACTATTTGTTGACGGACATGAAACTCAATTTTCGCTGTTCGAGTCGTATCTCGTGATCCTGCCCACCTTCCGGTTAAAACCCATGAACCCTTTCTGACCTCAGTTGTACTGCACAGTCAGAACATGCTAACCCGCCTCACCGCTTTTTTAATTTTCCTTACTTGTGTCCACACCGCCTCTGCCCAAGAAAAGTGGGGACCTCCATCCCGCATTTTTTCGGCAGGCTATGTGTACACTGGTTTTCATGAAGCGGAATTGGGTGTGATCTTGAATTTTGCAAACTCGTACACCCCCCGGGGGGAACGGGACGATATTGATCCGGGAAGAACAAGAAGGATTGGGATCGTTTACGCCCACGGAATTGTGTTCGGTGCAGGTTATGCTCCCAGGGAAGAACTTGCGACTATCAAATTCGGTTACCAATACACCACACAACAAGAGTTGATGAGTAAACTGAACGGACCACTTTTTTTTGGCCGGATCAGCGGAGAAGCCCATACGGATTTCGTTCATTGGGTTCCGTCTTTGATCGTTGAAATGGGTTTGCAGATTAAAATCAGGAAAATCCATGCATGGAATGGAAGAACGGGGTTTATGGGCAATTCAGCTATTGGCATTTCTGCAGGAGTCGTGTTTGCGGAACGTGATGCGCTGTTTGGCCAGCGTGCTGTAAGCCCGCTTCTTCGGCTGAACTGGGTGTTTGGAAAAACGTATGGTTATATGTTTCGGTGGTAACACGCGTGTAAATATTTCGAAAATGACCATTTGTTGATGGAAATTACCCACCTGACAGAAGTCATATTTTCCACTCCCGGATTTCGTATCTTTATTCCTCTTAAATCCGCTCATGAAACTCAATTTTCGCCTCTTTGCGCTGTTTTTGATAGTTTCCGGCCTTCTTGCTTCATGCAAACCTGATCCTATCCCAGAGCCAGAGCCGGTTACACCCGTAAATCCGAACCCGAATCCAACGCCGGT
>DATHKF010000136.1:0-4966 GCA_035489505.1 Bacteroidia bacterium
ATACATCGGCATCGCCAGTCAATTGCACAACACTCGGAACAGCCACGGCAACACCTTCGGGCGGAAGCGGCGCTTATACGTACCTGTGGTCACCTTCGGGCGGAACAGGTTCCACTGAAAGTAATCTTGCTGCAGGAACATATACGGTAGTGGTTACTGATGCAAACGGTTGTACTGTTTCGCAAGCTGTAACAGTTACACAGGTAGCCACGATGTCGGTTGCATTTACAGCCGGCGATGCTACTTGTTTTGGAGGAAGCACAGGAACAGCCAGTGTTACACCAACAGGAGGTTCATCGCCGTATACGTACCAATGGAGCCCGAGCGGTGGAAACAATGCATCCGCAACAGGATTGAGTGCAGGAACGTATACCTGCACCATCACAGATGCAAACGGTTGTACAGCTACGCAGGTTGTTGTTATTTCACAACCCGCACAGATTTCAGCATCATCGTCAGGAATATCACCAGTCTGTAACGGAGGAACGGGGTCAGCGGTTATATCAGTAAGCGGAGGAACGGGCCCGTACCTGTACAGCTGGTTGCCAAGCGGAGGAACAGCAGCAACGGCCACCGGGATAGGCGCGGGTACATACACCTGCGTTGTTACCGATGCGAACGGATGTATCTTCACTCAGTCGGCATATCTGACAGAGCCTCCTGCCATTACCGCAACCGGAACCGGAAATAGTGTTTGCCCGGGATCCGCTGCACTGATCCTTGTAACTGCTTCCGGTGGAACCAGCCCGTATACGTATGCGTGGAGCAACGGACCAACATCACTTTCTCAAACCATGGTGGCCAATGCGTCCACGCAGGGAACATACACAGTTGTGGTAACCGATGCGAACGGATGTACGCAAACCACGACGGCAGTGCTTGGATTACTTCCTGTACCAACCGCAGCATTTACAACAGATGCCACAGCTGGCATTGTAGTATTGACCGGCGGAACCGGCGACATTTGCTTCACAGACGCATCTACGGGCGGTGCAACTTCATGGGCATGGGATTTCAACGGCCTGGGTACTTCATCGCTTCAATCGCCGTGCTTCACGGTGACTTCGGCAAATGCAGGAACTTTCTGTACTGAATTGACCGTGCAAAGTGCAAATGGTTGTGCAGACACCACAGAAGTATGCGTGGAAGTCGGGCAATCGTCGTATTCCATTCCAAACGTGTTCACACCAAACGGCGACGGCAGCAACGATGCGTGGATCATTACCAATGAAGGAATGACGCGGCTGCACTGCACCATTTATGACCGTTGGGGCGCGTTGATTTACGAATGGGACGGAACCACGGGCAACTGGGATGGCACCACGGACAGCGGGAAAACAGCCAGCGACGGCGTGTATTATTTCGTAGCCGAACTCACTGATTTTACCGGTACGAACTACAACGAACAGGGCTTCTTCCAGCTCATCCAGTCAAAATAATTGTGTGAAATAACGCTGCAAGAACTAACTTGCAGCGTTATTTCATTTGATTTGTTTTGGACGAACCCATCGCAACCAATAATTATCCGTTAACCCGTATCCTGCACATTATTTCGCTGGTGTTATCGGCTATATTGGTGTTGGTAGGCATTCATATCCTGATGAAGGAAGAGGAATACAAATACGAATTGTATTTCTATTGGTTCATCGCGGTGTATCTCATGATTGCGATGGTGGTGAAAATGTTCATGGTGGTCAAAGCCGACCTGGCCGCCAAAAAAATTGTTCTGGGATTTTTAATGGAGTTTTGTTTTTTCCTTCCGATTGCGCTTAACGACTGGACAACGGATAAACAGGAATTCGCGCTGGCCATGCTGCTTACGAATGTTGTACGGATGGTGTACTACATTTTTGCGGTAATGAAGAATTCGGGGTTGGCGTGACTCACTACACTTTCGGATGGAGAGTATTCAACCCCTTCAGGGTTGGGGGTACGCTTCGCGTTCGTGCTATATTAATATTCAACCCCTTCGGGGTTGCAACGCATACATAACCCCGAAGGGGTTGAATATTAATATAACACAGCAGATCGTAAAATGTCCCCCAACCCTGAAGGGGTTGAATACCAACTTTAGTTCTAGTTCAGGATCGTCTCCAGCGACGTGTTGTACATCACCGCGTAATCATTCAACGTTCCGAAACTCTCACCATCAATCACCAGCCCGTTTCCTTTCACGGTTCCGATGACGTTTCCTTTCGAGCCTTGCTTTTCCAGGATGCTGATGATTTTCTGCTCATCACCCTTGGCACAAGTGAGCACAGCACGTGACTGCGCTTCTCCGAAGAGGAACGCGTCCTTACGCACTTTGTCGTAAGATTTAATTTCAAATCCGTGTTTGCCTGCAATCGCACTTTCAAGTAGTGTTACAAAAAGTCCACCGTCAGAAACATCGTGCGCTGATTTCACATTCTTCGACGCGATGACTTCTTTCAAAGCAGCCTGCACGTTGAATTCTTCATCAAGATCGAAATAAGGAGCCGGAGAATTCTTCACTCCGTGGAATGAATACAGGTATTCCGAAGAAGAAATATCGTTGCGGCAATTTCCAACGAGAATGATTGAATCACCTTCCTCTTTAAAGTTGAGCGTCATCACGTTTTTCTTGTCCGGAACAATTCCGAGCATGCCGATCGTTGGTGTAGGGAATACAGGCCCTTCGTACGAAGACTGGTTGTAGAAGCTCACGTTTCCGCCGGTAACCGGTGTTTTGAATTTCAGACAGGCCTTGCCCATTCCTTTGATGGAACCTACAAACTGCCAGTATACTTCCGGGTTGTATGGATTTCCAAAGTTGAGACAGTTGGTTACCGCAGAAGGTTCTCCGCCGGAACAAACAATATTCCGTGCTGCTTCTGAAACTGCGATTGCACATCCTGTTTCCGGATCAGCATTTACGTAACGTGCGTTACAATCAACGGTGAGCGCAATTGCTTTGTCGGTGCCTTTGATATTTACGATCGCTGAATCGGAAGGCGCATTCGTACTCATGTTCACCGTACCAACCATTGAATCATACTGGTTGAACACCCATCGCTTTGATGCAATGTTCGGATGCGATGCAAGGTGTTTTGCTACGGCTTTCAGGTCGGCAGGTTCTTTGACAGAATCAATCGTGAACTTCTTCGACTCTGCGAAATAGGCAGGCTCTTTCCATTCGCGGTTGTAGATCGGGGCGCCACCGCCGAGCACGAGAGATTCTCCCGGAACATCAGCAACCAGCGTATCGTGCATGTAATATTTAATGCGGTCACCATCGGTCACTTCACCGATCTGCACGCAATTCAAATCCCATTTTTCAAACACCTTGAATACGGGAGCCTCCATGCCTTTCTTCACCACGATGAGCATGCGCTCCTGCGATTCGGAAAGAAGAATTTCCCAGGCTTTCATGTTGTCCTGGCGTGTCGGAACTTTATCGAGCCACACGTTCATTCCGCTCTGCCCTTTCGCCGACATTTCGGAAGTGGAACAGGTAATTCCCGCTGCGCCCATATCCTGCATGCCCACAACCGCGCCGGTTTTAATTACCTCCAGTGTTGCTTCGAGCAATAATTTTTCCTGGAACGGATCACCAACCTGAACCGCCGGCAGATCTTTCGCAGAATCTTCAGTTAAATCTTTCGATGCAAATGCAGCACCGTGAATTCCATCTTTCCCCGTTGATGATCCAACAATGAAAACCGGGTTGCCCGCTCCGTAAGACGTTGCAGAAACAGTTTCACCTACTTTCACAATTCCGGCACTCATGGCATTCACGAGTGGATTCACATTGTAGCATTCATCAAAGAATACTTCTCCGCCCACTGTTGGAATTCCAAATGCGTTTCCGTAATCGCCAATTCCTTTCACCACACCACGCACGAGCCATTTTGTTTTCTCCAGTTTGAGATCACCAAAACGCAGGGAGTTTAATCCTGCGATCGGGCGCGCACCCATCGTAAAAATATCGCGGTTGATTCCGCCTACTCCTGTTGCAGCGCCCTGGTAAGGCTCGAGTGCAGAAGGGTGATTGTGTGATTCGATCTTGAACGCGCAGGCGAGTCCGTCGCCAATATCCACGAGTCCTGCATTTTCTTCTCCGGCTTTCGCGAGCATGTGCGGACCATCTTTGGGCA
The DNA here is from genome assembly GCA_035489505.1 of Bacteroidia bacterium. Taxonomy (GTDB): domain Bacteria; phylum Bacteroidota; class Bacteroidia; order Palsa-965; family Palsa-965. The sequence continues at coordinate 4,116 of DATHKF010000136.1, forward strand.
ATGTTTTCAGCCACACAATGGAGTTTTTGTAGGAACAATGTTCCGACCACATCACGGAATAAATACTGAGTTCCGTGAAATTCGGAGTCCGCCCGAGAATGGACGTTATTTTTTCAAACTCCTCTGGAAGCAGTCCGAGTTGTTTGGCTTGTTCAAGTGTTGCAATCTGTGTTTCTGAAGATGTAACGGCCATGTGCGATTTGCGTTTTTGATATTTCGGCTCCGGTCACTTTGACAATCGAATTCGATTGAGACGCCTTGTCAAACCGAGCGGAACTGAGGTGCGATATTGTGAAGTGCAAAATTACGGAGAACCGCGTCACGCGGGCTTTGATTTTTCAACAAATACCCGGTATTTCTCACCAAAATTGAACAAAAAAGTACATTTGACACTGGAACTCACTAACCCCCGCACAGTGAATCTTCATGCTTTTCATAAAATTTTCAGGAGTATGATCAAGCCGCGATTTTTTCTTCTATTCTTCGTTGCCATTTGTGCCATTGGCTGTTCCGGAATTAACCTTCAGGAAGAGGGTATTCCCACACGCGGCACCGTCCTTTCCAAACGTCTGCATGAACGCAAACGCGATGATCTTTACTTCATCACCGTGAGTTATTTTACGCAACCCGGAAAAGAAAATCCGCAACCCGAAACGAAAAAAGATTCGAGCCGCACTGTCGAAGAAATTATTGACCAGATCGGGAAGATCAATCTTGAAATAGGTGAATATTACACCAAAGAAATTGAAGTGGAAGCGGACGTATTTCAATCACTGAACCCGGGCGACAACGTTGATCTTTTCTATGATAAAAACAATCCCTATCGTGTGGTGCTGAAGGAAGACAACAAG
>DATHKF010000137.1:0-11167 GCA_035489505.1 Bacteroidia bacterium
GGTATATGTTCCCGCGCATAAACCGGTTGCGGTCGCTGCGTTTCCTCCCGAAGGCGACCAACTGTAGGTGTATGCACCTGCCGGGGAAACAGAAACGGAAGCTGAGCCGTTACAGTTTGAACAGGTGGCAGGTGTGGATGACGGCGTGACCGTTAACGCGCTGCTCGTCGGACATGTTGTACACGTGGTTGTTCTAAAATACACCCCCGACACACAGAGGTTGAAACAATCACCTCCCGTATTGATGTTGTAGTTTGCAGTAGTTGCACCGTTTGCCACGGTTGTATTTACCTGTTCAAAATTCCACCAGTTAGGCGGAATAGCCATCGCTGTACCATTTGCAGATGCACCGCCAATGGCCATCTGGATATCGCCAACGCCCAGGAAAGCCCTTGCATTGTTGGTCGCACCGCATACTGCAGGAGTGATCGGCATGTTGTAATTTCCAACGCCTCCGTTAATGACAATCGCACCATCGGCAATAACGAGACGGCCAGCCCAGTTTGCACTTGGAAGACTCCATACGACAAGAAGTGTTGCACCGTCCATGTCGTTTCCGCTGGTAGGTGGATTGGTCAGAAGTCCGCTGATGTTGTAAGTTCCGTTACCGCCAACTGTTGCTGTCACATCAGCGCGATACGTGTACGAACCGGCGTAACTCCAGCATTTATCAGGGCCCTGGCCGACAATCGTCATGGGATAATTTCCTGTACCGAAAGGACCTGCAACCGTAGCTGTTTGCGCAGCGCCGTTACCGGAACCTTCTGCCCAGAGGTAAGCGCGTTCAATGACTGCGCACGCGGGAATACCGGAAATTACAAATGGCGCTGGCTGGGCGACACCAATCGGGGAGAATCGTTGACCAAGACGCTGGCTGGCACGTGTATAATCAAGACCGCATTTCTGCATGTCGAAGATTACGCCGAGTGTGCCGTTACCGTTTTGTGGTGTTGGGGCAGGATCTCCAACACGTTGCGTTGCGTTGTAATTTGCCAATGGATAACCGCACGCACCGGGAACGCCGGGACATTCAGGCCCGCGGGTTTGGGCTTGTGCAAATGTTAAAATGGGAAATAGGAACGCAGCAAAAATGAAATGACGTAGGGAGTGTCTCATTTCGTTAATCGTGTTAGGGGTGTGTGGTACGCTGGTGTTTGCTTGGCTAATATATGACAAAGACCTTGATTCCCAAGTAATTTGTATGAACACATGTTGATAAAAGGAACAGCCCCGTCAAATCAATGACGAGGCTGTTTTTGACCTGAAAAAGGCTGTTTTGAATTACCTGATGAGGTTCACATGGCCTATTAAGCCGTGATAATGACCATTATAGCGTTCGGTGAAGGTGATTTTCCAAACGTAAGTATCAATTTGTGCGACCTGCGATCCGCCGTTGGCCTTGCCGTCCCATCCCTTAAGCATATCGTACGACTCAAAAATCAGGTTGCCCCAGCGATCAAAGACCATCATGTGGAAGTCCTCAACGTACTCACCGTAAGCGAAGAAAAAGTCATTTTTTCCGTCACCGTTTGGCGTGAATGTATTGGGCACGTAAAGCGTTGTGTTCGGCGCAATGTAGATGTCGGTTTCAACTGTGTCTGCACAACCATACTGGTTAACTACAATCTGCGTGATATGATAGCTGCCAGTATCATCATAGGTATTCGCTACATCGCCGCAATTCACAATCATCTGAAGTCCATTTCCGTCTCCAAAGTCCCAAAAGCAGGTGTCGCCGCCTGTACTCTGGTCATCAAATCCAAGAGTGGCTTCCTGGATTGTAAATGGCGCAGGTGTAAGAATCGCGAATCCTGCAACCGGGAATGGATACACCGTGATGTAGTTGGTTCTCGTAACCGTGCTCACGCAGCCATTAATGTCGGTAACTGTGAGGCTGACGTTGTATGTTGCCGATGCGTAGTAGCAATGGTTGGTCGGCGCGTTGTAAGCCGTATCTCCATCGCCGAACGACCAGACTACGGAAGCCATGGCCGGATTAGACAACGGAGTAAGGGTGACACACAACGGGGAACATCCGCTGGTATCGTCGGCACTGAACGAAATCGTTGGCAGCGGATTTACAGTTACGGTAACGATACCGGTATCCGCCTGGTTTCCGCAGGCATCAGCAACCACGCAGGAATACGTTGTGGTTGTTGTGGGACTCACAGTAAGCGTATTGGTATTTCCCGGGCCATTGAGCCAGTTGTACGAATACGGAGGCGCTCCGCCCGTAGGTGTCATGCTTAATGTTATGGTGCCGCCAATACAAATGGACGGAGGCGCAGACGGATTGGCGCTGATTGGAATCAACGGTGGTTCTGTAATGGTGAACGTGAATGAATTCTGGCAGCCATAATCATCCGTGACATCCACCACGTAGGTTCCAGCAGTAAGCAACGTTGCGCTTCCCGTTGCAGAAACGTTTGGAGTCCATACATACGTGAACGGACCTGTTCCACCCGTAGGTGTGAATGTGGCTGACCCATTGTTGCCTCCGTTGCACAGGACGTTAACCTGCGATGTGGAGAAAGGCAGTGCGCCGGTTCCCAGAACGATAACGGTATCAACTGTGGTGCAACCCGTGCCGTCTGTTACGGTTACAATGTATTGTCCCGGCGGAAGCCCTGTTGCTGTTTGCCCGGTCTGAACGGGGCTTGTGTTCCAGACGTATGTGAACGGACCTGTGCCACCGTTCGGAGTGGCTGTTGCCGTTCCATTCGATGCCGAACATGAGCTTGGCGTTTGCGCCATCGTTAGTGTATACGGCGCGATGCAGCACGTTTGGCATGTCGACTGGAAATACACGCCCATCAGGCAAAAGTTGTAACAATCGCCGGAAGAAGAAATGTTGAAGTTGGAAAGCGATTGCGAAGGTGAAATGACGGTTGGTTGATCCACGTAGTTCCACCAGTCTTCTACGACTGTGAACGGAGCGCTTCCATTCATCACGAGCTGTGCGCCCATTCCCTGCAGATCGGCAATGGCCATGAACGCGCGTGCGTTGCTGATGGTGCCGTTGCATGCGGTGTAGTTGTTGATGTCCTGCGTTGTTGTACCGCCATTGATCACTACGCATCCGTCCCAGATCACGATATCGCCCTGGAAGGTGGAAGTAGGATCACTCCAGATCACCATCATCGTTGCGCCATCCACGTCATTTGTTCCGCCGGATGAAACGCTTGTTGGAAATCCGCTGATCGTGTAGTTACCGTTACCGGCAATGCATGCTGTTACGTCGGCCCGGTACGAGTGCGTTCCGCTGTAACCCCAGCATTTGTCCTGGTCGCTTCCGATCAAAGTCATTGGAAACGCGGTCGCCACGGTAAACGGATTGGTCACGTTCAGGTTGATGGCTGCCCCGTTTCCGGATGCATCGCACCACACGTACGCTTTCTGGATCACCGCTGTTGCGGGAATTCCGGCAATCGCAAACGTAGCGGGTTGCGGGACTCCTGCCGGAGAAATCCGCTGACCGATCTTTTGGGAAGCCGTTGTGTAGTTGAGTCCGCATTCGCTCATCTGGAATGTAGGTCCAAGGACCGTACTTCCATCCTGAGGTGTTGCCGGGTCGCCGATTCTTACGTTGGAGGGTGAAACCGGGTTCTGTCCGTTCACAGGTGTTGAGCCCTGTTGAGCGTTGAGGAGTACCGGTACGAAGAATAAGAGCGAGAATAATTGTTTCGCGTATAAGGTCATGTTTCTCATGTGATTGCCGAAACAAAGCTAGCAAATTTCGCGGCGTACACAATGGGTAAGCGGATACAATTAACCCAGTTTTCCCAGAACTTCAACGGTGCGCCGGAGGAGCTGGTGGGCCAGGGGCAAGTCGGATGGAGAGAGCGCATAACGCTTCAGTTTCAATTCTTCGTACAGCTGCATGGTCTCACTGATCGTTTCCTCGCTGTTTTTTGCAAGCGCAAGCCGGTATTTCAACGTGTTGACGGAAATTTCCTCTTTACGCATTTTGGTCACGCCGCAGATGCGAACAATGAGCGCTTCGTAGAGCGCATTCACTGCCGGGATCGGTAAGCCATTCTGCAGGTACAATCCGCTGCTTTGCGTCATCGCCAGTGCATTTTCCAGTGAACGGTCGGGAGGTGGAACGTAATCCTGTTCGGCTGCTGCTTTGAGGCGATCGAGTTCTTCCTGCTTCGCGCGCTTTTCCTTTTTCCGCTTTCGCGCGATCACAAAAAATACAATGGCGCCGAAAACCGCGACCACACTCAAGGTGATGATGAGTGGTATTTTGCTTTTTGCACGCCGGGTGAAAAATGAATCGGGCAGGTTACTGACTGAATCTGTTTCAATCTGCGCAGCCGGATTAACGTGCAGTTTATAATCGGGCAAGTAAAGCGTGATGTATTTCTTCTGATCCGGATCGAAATACGAATAGCCAATGTTCGCGAGATCGTAAACACCCGCTTTCTCCGGTGTGATGAGATACGTAAAGATCCGCGCTCCGATGAAACGTTGATGATCGTCGATCACAGAATCTTCAGATGAAACCAACTGTGCGCGAAGTCCGGCAGGTAAATTCAAAACAGGAGCGATGAGGAATTGAAAATTACCTTCGCCCATTATGGTTAACGTCAGCGGCACCGGAGACCAGGCTTCCGTAGTATCTCTCCGCAACGAAGACGCGATCGTAAAATGTCCCACATCACCCGAGTACCCGGGAATGGAATCATGAGGTGGCAAAGCGATCGACGTAATTGCAACGGGATCTGTCTTGAGGTCAAATGTAACGCCGTATGCGTCGAGACCTGAAGATTCGTTTGATCTCGCATTGATGGAACAGGTATACATGTATTGCGGCAGAAGAAGGATTCCCGTGGTATTGGGGAAAAGAAATTCCCTCGCAATTGTTTTACGGAAGAACGGTTGATCGTTGATATGAACAAGCGTTTCACCATTGTTTTGATACGAAGGGTCGTCCTGTTTCCAGAAGCCGGTGTATGAATTGGCCAGCGGATAATCGCCACCGGCATCGTATTCAGCGGCACAATACAACTGCAGGGAGACCGTTATCTTTTCCCCGGTATACACTTTCTTCTTATCTGTTTCGCAGCGGAGAAAAACCAAACCGTTGCTTACCGGGTTGGAACTTTTGCGCACGTGAAACTGAACGCTGTTGGAGAAAATGCGCCCTGATGCATTTTGAATCCACGCAGGGCCTGCGGTAAAATCACCACTCGTGACCGCTTTGAAACGAAACGTCTGGCTGATGAGTACTTTTTTGTTTGTCCCGCTGTAATCAAACGACTTGTCGTGACTCATCAGCATCAGGCCCTGGATGGCGGGAAGCGTTGCATAGTTGTTGAAATTGCCTAACTCCCCTTCGAGGTTAATGGTGATTTCATCCTGCATGTTGAACGTATCTCTTGCTACGCTTAACGTCAGGCTTTGAGCACGCAATGCAAGAGTCAGCAGCAGGAATGCGGCCAACAGTATTGTAATTCTATTCCATAGAAAAGCAGGCATTACCAATCCTTGTCTTTGCTGCGGCGATAGGGAGAACCGTTTCCGCTCTGATTAATGCGCTGTCGTGTTTTTTGTTCCGTGTCTTTCATCACACTCAATACTTTCTTCGCTTCCTCGGGACTCATGTTCTGTTTCGACGCATCAACGGGTTTACCGGAATCTTTTTTTCCATCTTTCCCGTCTTTCTCCTTCTGCATTTTTTTATCTCCTGCAGAATCTTCCATCTGGTATTTTCCTTTCGGATCTTTTTTCAGACTTTTCAGTTCTTCCTTTTTTTCCTTGTCCTTCCGGACCTTGATCAGTTTTTGAGTCAGCGCAAGATTGTACCTCGCATTTTCATCGTTCGGATTATTTTTCAGTGCTTCTTTGTACGCCGTAGCGCTTTCTTCCAATTTGCCCTGTTCCAGCAGCGAGTTTCCAAGATTGTACCATCCTTTCGCCAGCGTGTCTTTGTTTTCAGAGTTCAGTCCATCGGCATACGCGCGTTCTGCTTCGTCGTACTTTTTTTGTTTGTACAAAGAATTACCCAGGTTGTAATTTGCAGTAGACTTCGACGTATCTGTCTTCACCGCTTCGCGGTATTTTTTTTCTGCGCCCGCGTAATCTTTCTTTTTGTACAGATCATTTCCTTCCCGGGTATTTTTCCACGGATCCCTGGGCTGTGCAGTATCTACTTGGGCCAGGAGTGAAGCTGCCGGAAGCAAGAGTAGAATTATCAGGATTTGAAATTTGTTCATTCTGCTGAAAATTTTTGTTTGCGTGTACCTTCTGCGAGAAATAGTTCAAATATGAGCAGGGCAATCATTAACGCCACCACAAAATGAAAGATGGGCGTGAAACTAGTATAACGTTCTGTTTCCTTCGATGTTTCACTGAGCGCACGTAATTGTCCCATAATGGTGGTCAGTCCCAGCTCTTCATTGGTGGCGCGCACGTATGTTCCGTTTCCTTCGAGTGCGATATCTTTCAGCAACTGGTCGTTCAGTTTTGTGATAATGGTTTGACCATTCATGTCTTTTTTGGTGGTCAGCGTTCCGTCTTCGTCCATTACAGGAATGGTTGTTCCTCCCGTTGAACCAATACCAATGGTGCAGACAACAATTCCTTGTTCAGCGGCGCGTATGGCTGCTTCAACAGCATCGTCTTCATGATTCTCGCCATCGGAAATCACAATGATCGCTTTGCCGCGTCCTTCTTCGGTTTGTCCGAATGATTTCACGGCATGATCAATGGCGGCGCCAATGGCTGTGCCTTGCATGTGAACAGCGTCGGTGGATATGGCGTTGATCACCATTTCAGCGGCGCTCCGGTCTTCGCAAAGCGGAAGATTGGTCACGGGTTCTCCTGCAAAAACCACCGTGCCCAGGCGATCGCCTTCGAGTTGCGCGAGTAAATCAGTCAATGCAAGTTTTGCTTTTTCAATGCGGCTTGGCTTGAGATCGGTTGCGAGCATGCTGTTGGAAACATCAATCGCAACTACGATATCTATCCCGCGCAACTTGACTTTTTCTTTTCCTCCGTTGATTTGCGGACCCGCTGCTGCCACGACAAGAAGAATGAGCGTAAGCAGGATGACTGAAGCCCTGATCCAACGGATGGCTTTACTTTCCCCAACCACCAGGCGATTGACCAGCTTTGATTCTGCGTAAATCCTCAATCGCTTCTGACGGCGTTTGAATGAATACACGATCAGCCAGACCGGGAATACAACCAGCAGTGCAAAGACAAGGAAGAGTGGATTCTCGAAACTCATGTCAGGCTGTCAAATAGAGTGTAACGCAATAGTAATTCGAGGCCAAGCAAGAAGGCTACCCAAAACAGCAGGGGAAGAAATTCTTCTTTCCGTTGCTGGGCTTCTTCTTTATCGAACTTGGTCTTTTCCATTTTATTGATCGCATCGTAGATCTCCTTAAGCCGTTCGTTGTCCGATGCACGAAAATATTTTCCACCGGTAAGCGTCGCCATATCGATGAGTGCTTTTTCATCAATGTTTACAGGCTGGTACGTCATTACATAACTTCCATCGGGATTAACGAGCGATGGTTGCAATACCTGTCCACTGGTTCCGCCCAGGCCAATGATGTACACGCGGATCCCGTATGTTTTTGCGAGACGTGCAGCATCTTCCGGTGAAATAGCACCTGCGTTGTTCTCCCCATCCGTGAGCAGAATGACCACGCGGCTTTTGGCTTCACTTTCTTCCAGGCGTTCTACCGCTTTTGCGAGGCCCATGCCAATTGCGGTGCCGTCGTCGAGCGATCCGTGTGAAGCATTGCTCACGAGATATTTCAACGCTTCATGATCGGTTGTCAGCGGACAGAGTGAATAAGCTTCACCGCTGAACACCACCACACCAATGCGGTCGTCGGGACGTGTATCGATGAAACGGTTGGCCTGTTCTTTGGCCGCTTCGAGACGGTTCGGAACAAAATCAGTTCCATCCATACTCGTTGATACGTCGATGGAAAGCATGATGTCGATTCCTTCTCCGTGATTTTTTTTCCAGGCGAGTTTCGATTGCGGGCGTGCGAATGCAGTGATCAGGCAGCCCAGCGCGAGTAAGCGAAGCACGTAGAGCACGGGACGCCATTTCACAACAGCCGGTTTTTTTACGCCGGCGAAAAAACGCAGCGAAGAAATCTGCAAAGCCGGACGGCCCCTGCCACCGAAAATGAAAAGCAGGACCGCAATGACCGGAATTACCAGCAACAGCCACAGCGCCCAGGGCTGCGCGAACGTTACGGTATGCCACCAGCCGATCATCCGGGGAATGTATTAGGTGGTGGAATGTGAACCGTGGTAAACGAAGTAGACATCACAAATTCAATGGCATGTTCGATACACTTTTCACTGATGTATTCATCGGGCACAGATTTTCCAAACTTCACCAGGTCGGCAGTTTTGAAAACATGTTCCAGCTCAGAAGTTTTATTTCCGCTGTCGGGAGCCCTTCTCAGCCGCATCATAATTTCGTACGTGGTCATTTCACGTGCTGGCAAATGAAAACGTTCAACCAGCCATTCGCGCATGAGTTCGGATAATTCCACGTAATGGGCTTTAATGTCTTCGCGCCACGGTTTGTGGGTGGCCATGCTGCTTAATTTTTGCAAAATAATTTCATGAGGCAGCAATACACGCCCAACCGGCACCGGGGCAACTGGTTCTTGTTTTTTCTTTTTCAGGAGAAAGAAAAGTGTGATCGCTACTGCGATAATCACGAGCGCACCGCCGATCCACCACCACATTTTATCCGATGCTGCTTCCGCTATTTCAGGTGGCGGGGGAACATCATAAATTCCGGCAATGTCTTTTATGGGTTGAAGCGTATCGACCGGAACGGTGTTTACATTCAGTTCAACCGGGTTCGTCCAGGCCGTATCACCATTCACAACAAAAGGCACCGATGGAATGATCCACGTGCCGGAATCAAAGCTGGTGATGATCCAATGATTTTTCTGTTGATACAAAACGGAAGCACGGTCAACAAGTTCGGTAACTACCGTGTCGCTTTCCAGTACGGTAATATTTTCGGCAAGGGAATCGTTGATGCGTGGCCAGCGGACATCCGAAGTCATCGAGCCTTCAGTATACCGCACAAATAATTTCAGGGTGCATTGCTCACCAATACGAATGGTATTAGGGACAAGCACGGCTTCTGCAGCAAGGGTCTGGCCATTTGCCCGCAATGAAAATGCGACCAGTATCACAATCAATAAAGAAAGTTTCCCTGTGTTTTTCATTACCGTTTCTTTTCCCGCTGCCTGAATATTTTGGAAAGTTTCCGGACATAATTGTCGCCGGTAGCTACATGCGCGTGATCGATACCGAATTTGCCGAAAAGATCATCGAGGTAAAAACGATGCATGATTGCCGTGCGGTTGAATTTTGAACGCACCTGTTCATCGGATGTGTCTACCCAGATCAGTTCACCGGTTTCCATATCGGCCATTTGCACAAGCCCGATTGATGGAAGGTCCTGTTCGCGGTGATCAAAAATATTCAACGCCACCACATCGTGTCTTCTCGCTGAAATGCGCAATCCCTGTTCAAACGTTCCCGCCATAAAATCGGAGACGAGGAACATGATGCAACGGTTACGCAGTGTATTGTTGAAGTATTCCAACGCAGCCTGGATGTTCGTGCCTTTGCCCTTGGGCTCGGTCACAATACATTCCCGGATGATGCGGAGAATATGCGTTCTGCCTTTTTTGGGCGGAATAAATTTTTCGACTTTGTCGCTGAAAAAAAGAATGCCCGCATTGTCGTTGTTGAAGATCGCAGAAAACGCAAGCACGGCTGCAATCTCGGTCATGAGATCTTTTTTATCCTGAACGTGCGTGCCGAATTGTCCCGACTTGCTGATGTCGACCAGGATCATTACGCTTAACTCGCGTTCCTCGTGAAAAATTTTGACGTAAGGATTGTTGAAGCGTGCCGTAACGTTCCAGTCGATCGTGCGGATGTCATCTCCCGGTTGATATTCGCGCACTTCGGAAAAGGTCATTCCACGGCCTTTGAATGCGCTGTGGTATTCGCCCATGAAGACCTGGTTGGAAAGACCACGCGCCTTGATTTCCACTCTTCGCACTTTCTCGATGATCTCCGCTTCCGTCATGGGCGTTTCAAAACTGGTTTAAGGAACCTGGATCACGCTGATCACTTCATCAATGATCATCGATGAAGTAATGTTTTCTGCTTCTGCTTCGTAAGAAATTCCTACGCGGTGACGCAAAACATCGTGCGCAATGGCACGCACGTCATCCGGTATCACAAACGCGCGATGCTGCAGGAAGGCGTATGATTTGGCGGCCTGCGCCAGTGAAATCGATGCACGTGGTGAACCACCGAAAGTGATCATCGGCTGAAGTTTTTGCAAACGGTATTCCGCAGGGAAACGTGTCGCGAATACGATATCGACAATGTATTTTTCAATTTTCTCGTCGAGATACACATCCTGCACAACGTGTCGCGCGCGGAGAATTTCATCCTGCGAAAGCACCGCCTTCGGTTGTTTTTTCTCCATCGCCATTTGCTGGCGGATAATGTGCTGCTCTTCTTCTTTCGAAGGATAAGTGATCACACATTTGAGCATGAAACGATCGACCTGTGCTTCCGGAAGCGGGTATGTTCCTTCCTGTTCAATCGGGTTCATAGTGGCCAGCACCAGGAACGGTTCAGGAAGCTTGAATGTATTGTCGCCAATGGTCACCTGCCGTTCCTGCATGGCCTCGAGCAAAGCCGATTGCACTTTGGCCGGCGCGCGGTTAATTTCATCTGCAAGGACGAAATTCGCAAAAACAGGTCCTTTACGCACCGTGAATTCTTCTTTCTTCTGGTTGTAGATCATCGTACCGATGAGATCGGCCGGAAGAAGATCGGGCGTAAACTGGAGACGGCTGAAGTCGGCGTGAATGGTGGCTGCCAGCGATTTCACAGCCAAGGTTTTGGCCAGGCCGGGAACTCCTTCGAGCAGGATGTGTCCGTTGGAAAGTAATGCAATCAATAAGCGCTCGATCATGGTCTTTTGACCTACAATCACATTGTCTAACTCCGCATTGATTTTGTCAACGAAAGCGCTTTCCTGGCGGATCCGTTCATTAAGCTGCTGAAAATCCTGATTCATAAATGAATTTTGTCGATTAAACAAAGGTAGTTCGTTGGGTCCCAGTATGGTTTTGGGTGG
>DATHKF010000138.1:0-2494 GCA_035489505.1 Bacteroidia bacterium
TCCAGGAATTCAACCTGCTTTTGCAGCCGCGTGTGGTGTGAAATGTCGTCTGCATCCATCCGCGCAATGTATTTCCCACGCGCCTGTGCAATTCCTTCGTTCAGGCTGGCAATCAGTTTTTGGTTCTCTGCATGCCGGATGTGCACGATCCGTTTGTCTTCGAACGATTGAATAATTTCAGCGGTGCGGTCGGTGGAACCGTCATTGATGATGAGTAATTCAAAATCGGTGAACGTTTGATCAAGTATGCTTTGTACCGCTTCGGCAAGATGCTTTTCCGCCTGGTATGCGGGAAGAACTACGCTGACGGTTGGAGCAGTCATGTTGCCTGTGTGAAACTGTTATTGACGTGTAGCCGCCACGTGAAGACCCATGCTGAGCAATTCGGTTGAACTTTTTCCGGTAGTGCTGAATCGTTTCATCATGCGGCGTACGATTTTCAGGGCCTGGTATTCCATCCACGAAGGTTTATCGGAAGCATATTCAATAGCTACATGATCTGCGCGTTTTAATTCCTGGCCGAGGTAATCGAAATAATTACCGTTGTAATCGATCGAATCAATCGTAAATCCAAGCAACGGAAGATGGTGCTCGTAGAAATAACGGTTAAACCCCGTGGAGAAATGATACGGTGCAAAATGCGTCATGCTGCAGAACGGTGCAGTCAGAATTAATTTTCCCTGCGGACGCAGCAATCTCGAAAATTCTTTCATCGCCGCCTGCGGATCAGGAATGTGCTCAAACACTTCGCTGCAGAGAATGGCGTCGAAGCTTTTGTCCGGTTCAGGAATTGATGTGATGTCTGAAACAATATCGAGCGTTCCGTAATCCCACTTCTCCATTTGAAGACCGCGGTTCATCGCCTTCGGATCGTACTGCGCAAAATCCTGGGAAACGTATTTCAGGTGCGTGCAATAGGGGCGATAGGCCTGTTCGCCTGCGCCTGCATCAAGCAAGCGCGATCCGGCAGGCAGCTTTTGCAGTTGCTGCCTGATCCATTCTATGCGCTGTATTTCGTTTTCGGATTTCACGGCTTATTCTTTTTTCCTGCACTCGCGTTCAAGAAAACCTTCGGCGCGGGCCCGGCTGTCTATCGCGTCGTCGATGTCGGGTTTGCGGTTGTACGTTTCTTTTTGACGCTGCCCGATAATACGCGCGGGGTTTCCGGCCACGATAGCACCTTCCGGAACATTCGCGGTAACTACACTTCCGGCGCCCACTACTGCATAGTCGCCGATCTTCACACCGGCGAGAATGAGTGAGTTCACGCCGATCCACACGTGTTGTCCAATACTGATCGGCCTGTCGATGCGGTACTTCCACATCGGGTGATCGTGATGATCATGGGTTGATGTATGAAAAATCGTATTGAGCGAAACCATCGTGTGGTCGCCGATCGTTACCGGCGCATTGGCATAAATGATCACATTCCCGCTCAGCGTTACATTTTTACCCAGCTTCACCAGTTGCGGATCACCAATGACAGATCCGCCCGGGAGAATGGATTTATTCTCCCTGAAAAGTGAATACACACGACGGATGATCTTCTTCATGCTGGTGCTACTCTTATTTCATTCCATCCATTTTACCCATGGAAGGTTCTCCGGAATGTGGACGTGCATATTTCCGCCATTCCTGTTTTTCGTGTAAATCTCTTCATGCAGAACAAACTCGTGCTGTTTGTACGGATATTTTCGGATGGTCCATTTTGCAAAATTCATCGCATTCGATTCGGGCGAATTATTCAGCAGATTGCGCATCACCTGTTGCACCGGGTACAGCACATGTGCCGAAGCGATACACGCGTACAGGTAAAACAATTTTACATCCCGCCTGTTTTCCATACGCTGCGCCCACAAGGCAAGTACGAAAGCAATCTTGTGCTGATCAACCCGGTTTAGTTTCCAGCTTTCAACGGATGACTGAATGGAATTGCACAAAGCAGTGATGTCCGTATAAGCCAGGGATACGTTTTTATTTTCCTCTTCAATCTGCCGGAAAATCTTTGCTGTTAACCGCGAAAAATCTGCAACATCCAATTCACCGCTGCTGATTTTTCCATGTTCCAGGTCAGCACAGGGCTGCGTTGACTCGAGCATGATGGGAGAACTGGTGAAGCGAAACACCAGCGAAACGGTTACTTCTTTGGAAGTATTCAGAAGTCCTTCGTGATCGGTATTTCCATGCCACGCGATAAAGTCTCCGAGGCCTATGTGCGGTTTTACCAAAACGCCGGATGGTGCAAACGATGGTAACCTCAATTTGCGCGACAGCAGACCCTTACGGATGTGTGAATATTCATTGATCAGCAATGGCTCGTGGGTATTCTCGTTCAGCGGAGTCCATGTGGTGTAAAAATCACGGATGTAAAAGTATCCGTCCTTGTGCATGGGACCTTTCTCTGAAGTATCTCCGGGCCAGTGAATAATGGCGTAGGGCAATGTGCAATACTGCATCGATCGCTGATCTTCCACCTGCGACCGATGCAGTATTG
>DATHKF010000139.1:0-6804 GCA_035489505.1 Bacteroidia bacterium
AAATGTGTTCGGAACAAAGAAGCGGTGTTCTGGTGTTACTTCCACGTTAATGAATGCCGTATCCGGACAACCATATTCGTTCCACACAATTTGTGTGATGGTGTATTCTCCGTATGCCCAGTACGTGTGACCGGCATCGCAATTGTTGGTGGTGTAACCGTCGCCAAAATCCATCCAGCACGAATCGGCGCCAACACTGAGATCGGTGGTGGAAATGTATGGAGCGAAAATGGATACGCTCGTGTCGGAAACGGAGAAGCCGGCGAGCGGTGTTGGATTCACCGTTACTGCACCGGGAACTATAATGGTGTCAATGGAAATACAACCGTTTGTGGTTTCAACAATGAGTGTGACATCGTAAACACCAACGGTGGTATAGACGTGATACGGATTCGCCTGCGTGGAAGTATTTCCATCACCAAAATCCCAGAAGTAGGAGAGTTGCGTACCGGCAATGGAACTGTCGGAGAATTGAATGCCGTATGGAACACAACCAACGAATGGTCCCGTATCGAAATTGGCTGTTGGCATCGGGTAAACAATTACGGTATCAGTGAACGTTCCTGTACACCCGTTTTCATCTACCGTAACCGTGACGAGAAAATATCCTGAAGTATCCCAGGTAATATCCTGCGGATCGCTCACCGGTGATGTCGACGGAGCGGCATTGGGCCCGAACTGCCACGTGATGGTTCCGTTGCCCATGAATTGTCCGCCAATCTGGAAATCAAAACTGTTTCCATCCACGCATTGACCGGCAGGTGGAATAAAGTTTGGCGCAACGGGCGGATAAATTTCAAAAACCGATGTGTTCGTATCAGCGCATATTGTATTCGGATTGCAGATCAGCGTTACAGTGAAAACACCGGTATCGCCGTACGTCCATATAGGTTGATACAAGTTCGATGAATCAGCTGCTGTTGTAGGATCACCGAAATACCACATGTAATTCGATGCGTTGAAACTTGTATTCAAAAACTGCACGGTGTATCCTGCGCAGAAAACGGTTTGCGACGGGAACGAACTTACAGTAAGCAACGGGCACGGCAATACGTTGAACTGGAAATCACGTTTGTTCACACAGATCAGTTGGCCGTTGCGGTATTCTTTACAGCATACACCAACTACCCATTGGCCTTGAAGGTTTGGTGTGCCTGTAAGCAAACCGGTAACCGGATCAATGCTCATCGCCGGGTTTGAACTCATCGGGTATGATCCGCTGTATGGCGCTGCGAAAGGAACGAATGCGTATGGCGGGCCTGCAGGCGGATTGGGTTGCGGTGCAGCTGCTGTTGCGCCATCGAAAGGATCACAGAGTTCGTACACCAGTGAATCGCCATCAGGGTCTGTTGCAGAATGATCAAATACCAGCGGCGCACCTTCGCACAAATAAATCGGTGGGAAATTATTGTACCGCGCACTGCTGTTGCAGACTGCCAGGTTGGATGGAGGAATGTTGATCGTGTACGTAGAACCAACGGCTCCCGGGTTATTCAGGTTGAGAATGGTATTGTTCCGGCAACAACGCTGGTACGATAACACATATCCACCGGCAATGGGTGGAAGATTAACAATGCCCTGGTAAATGGCTTCTTCCACGCAAACGCTTTGAGGTGGCGTATAGCAGGGACTGTTGATTGTAGGCGGAACAAAATTTGATCCGGGGAAAGGCAACGAAACGGTGTTCAGCAGCGCCCCCTGGATATTGAATATTCCTACAACCGCCGGGTTATCGTACGGTGCAACACCATTGATACAATCGCGATAAACTTTCAGGGTTATGCGATAATCGTTGTTGCCCAAACAATCGTAATAGATTTCTCCACCTACGATATGTGTAGCCCACGCCGGGGCAGACAACAAAAGCAACATAAGACACACTATAAAACGCCGCATCGGGTATTCAGTCAAGTGGGGGCCGCAAATGGGATGTGTGTCGGGTTGCCCGGTTTATTTTTGGTTAAGGATGGTCACAAAGCCAGTGAGACTGCGACCATCAGAGACATTCAAAATGTAGTAGTACGTGCCGTCCTCTACAGAGCCTCCGGTCCAGTCGTTCTGGTAATCCGGGCTTTCGTAAATTTTATTTCCCCAACGGTTGTAAATCATCACTGCGCTCCCCGGGAAATTTTCAAGTCCGTCAAATACAAGAGCATCGTTGTGACCATCTCCGCCCGGTGTAAATACGTTCGGTGGAACAACGGCGCAATCATTCATCACAATGTTAATGGTGTCTGCTGCCTGATCGCCGCAGCCTTCCTGCACAACCACAACAAACATGCCAGCGGTAGTTGGAGTGAATGAATTCAATGGGCCTGTTGGATTCGGTACAGTATCCGCGCCTGCAAGTGTTGTCCACTGGATCGTGTACGGCTGCGAACCACCTGTTGAAGAAACAGTGAGCAATGCAGGATCGCCGGAACAGATTTCCAGGTCGCTGGATGCAAGCGCCTGCAGGGCTTGTGCCGAAGGCAGGTAAACGGTTACCGTATCCACTCCGATCGGTGAACCACACGGGTCAGTGACCTGAACGTAATACGTTGTGGTGACTGTTGGAGAAACGGTAATGTACTGCGAGGTAGCTCCCGTATTCCACAAGTAACTGTACGGTTCTACGCCTCCTGATGTTGGTCCGCCGAGCACAACCGGGTTCGATGTACACATGGCGGTGTCGGGTCCTGCGTTGGCCTGCAACGGAAGGAAGTCGCTCATGTACAACGTAAGACTCGTGACGCTTTGCACGCACGGTCCTGATGCAGAAGAATTAATTATTAATGATTCGAGACCCTCCGCTGTCAGATCCTGTATGGCCTGGATGCAGATCACGATGGAATCCTGCCCGGGCTGGAAAATTACAGTGGACGGCAATGCTGGAATGAAATCAATTCCATTCAGTGCAGTTCCGGTGATGGTCAATGAAACCGTGTCGGCCTGCCCGATGTTTCCTGTACGTGCAAGAATGATGCAGGCTTGTCCGCAACCTTCGTACAACGTAGAATCGTTGTTGCTTCCGTAACTGATTTCGGTTGCCAGGTTAACCTCGCCGGTGGTGAATGAACCGGCTTCGAGGAATACACCTGCGTCAACAATTCCGTCGAGTGCATCAGCAATCGCGAGGCGGATGTGATACGTTTCGCCGCATTGCACGGGATATGCCGCAGTAAGTACCGTGGTAAATCCATCGTACTGAACACATGTTCCCGGAGGATTTTCATTGTCGACGTAATATTGCGAGTTGATGTTGGCGTTTACGTTCAACGCAGTTACCGGAGTGGTCGTGGAAGGAATCAACGCAATGTTGGTTGGGGCAAGCGATACGGTTACACCGCTGAGTACAAATGCAAACACGTCAGCGAATCCACCGGAAACGTATTCCATGTATTCTTCGGTACCAAATACGTAACGGAATTTTACAGAATCCGACATTGGAATAAAATCGAATTCCAGGATCGCTGCGTTGAATGTATTGGCGCCGGCAACTCCGTCGAGGTATGCATCTCCGGGCTGACCATTGTCTGTTCCTGCGCCGGTAGAATTATTCGGACCCTGCGGCCCCATCCCGTTGTTCTGAACTGTTCCGGTGGTCATGCAAACTCCACTGTCGATACCCAGTGGTGTGATCCCGGTATTACCTCCGCTGAAAAATCCGATTGCATTGGGGTCCCCGGTATACGTGATACTGGATGCAATGATCCCCGGTCCAAGCAGCACGTTGGTCACCAATTGTTGCGGTGTAAGCGTTTGGGTAGTGGTAATTTGCGCATTTGCAGCATTAGCCAGAAGAATCCCGGCAATCATCATTACTGATGACGCGACAGAAAGTAGTTTTTTTGACATAGTACTTCTATTAAAACGCCCGGGGAGACTGGGCGATATTTGCCTTTGAGCAAAAATAGGTGTTTATCGTCTGATATTCAACTTTAATCGCTGGATTTGAGGGCCTCATGAAAAAAAGGGCGGAATGATGTGAATGAGATGTTTTTTTCCCTGAAATTCGTCGTCCATCGGCTAAAATCCAGCTTTAAATTCCACTCCTATGAGTACCCAAAAAGACTACATCGAACAGAACAAACAACGTTTTCTCGACGAACTTTTCAGCCTGCTGCGGATTCCATCTGTAAGTGCTGATCCGAAATATAAAGATGATGTGATCAGAACAGCAGAAGCTGTAAAGACGTTGCTGGCCGCTGCCGGGGCCGACAACGTGGAGCTCTGCCCAACCGGAGGTTACCCGGTGGTTTACGGAGAAAAAATTATTGATCCGAAATTGCCAACAGTCCTGGTGTACGGACACTACGATGTGCAGCCACCTGATCCGCTGGAACTGTGGACTTCACCGCCGTTTGAACCAACCATCAAGAAAACAGAAGTGCATCCCGACGGGGCGATTTTTGCGCGCGGTTCCTGCGACGATAAAGGACAGATGTTCATGCACGTGAAGTCGCTCGAAGTGATGCTTAAGACGCAGACACTTCCGTGCAACGTAAAGTTCATGATCGAAGGAGAAGAGGAAGTAGGTTCACAAAATCTCGCGGGATTTCTCAGCGCAAACAAGGAGAAACTGAAAGCCGATGTGATTTTGATTTCCGATACGTCGATCATCGCGAACGATACACCTTCCATTGACGTTGGCCTTCGCGGCCTGGCGTACATGGAAGTGGAAGTAACCGGCCCGAACCGCGATCTGCATTCCGGTGTTTATGGTGGAGCAGTGGCTAACCCGGTGAATGTGTTGTGTAAAATGATTGCTTCAATGCACGACGAGAATTTTCACATCACCATTCCTGGGTTTTATAAAAACGTAATGGAGCTCACTGCAGAAGAACGCACAGAGATGAACAAAGCTCCGTTTGATCTCGCTGCGTACAAAAAAGACCTCGACATCGCCGAAGAGCAGGGTGAAAAAGGATTCACGACGATTGAACGCACCGGGATCCGTCCGACGCTTGACGTAAACGGAATCTGGGGTGGCTACACCGGCGAAGGCGCGAAAACAGTATTGCCATCGAAAGCCAATGCAAAAATTTCGATGCGTCTTGTTCCGAATCAAACCTCTGAGGAAATCTCGAATTTGTTTGCAGAACATTTCAAAAAAATTGCACCGAAAGGCGTGAAAGTAAAAGTGACGCATCATCACGGCGGAGAGCCGGTTGTTGTTTCCACTTCTTCTCCGGCGTATCTCGCAGCAGCGAAAGCCATGGAAGAAACATACGGTAAGAAACCGATCCCGACACGCGGCGGCGGATCCATTCCGATTGTTGCGTTGTTTAAATCGGTGCTCGGACTTGATTCTGTTTTGTTCGGGTTTGGTCTCGATTCAGATGCATTGCATTCGCCGAATGAGCACTACGGTATTTTCAATTACTTCAAGGGGATTGAGACCATTCCGTTGTTCTATAAGCATTACATGAGCAAGTAAAAAGTTGCCGCCAAGGCTCTAAGGCACCAAGCAATACGAAGAAGTCAAAAAGCCGCACCTTGTATGGCGCGGCTTTTTGATTCCTTAACGAATAACCTGCGATGTGCGGAACTTTTGCAAAGTAGTGGCAAACTATTTGATCATGTCCGATGAATCTTCTTTGTGCGACTTAGAGCCTTTGAGCCTTCGTGGCAAAAGAGCAACAAAAAAAAAGCTTCATGAAAAAAACACTTCTCTTCTTTTTACTCGCCAGCTGCGTCTTCTTCACCTCCTGCGGTCTCAAACCCGTTGTTCCCAATAAAATCACGGATGTGAAATTCGGGAAGATCGACATCTTCAAAGGAACCGTGGTGATGGATATGGGCTTGCAGATCGACAATCCAAACAAATTTGCGATCACTGTGCATGGACTTGAACTCGATGTAAAAGTGGCCAATGTTTCATTGGGCACAGTTACAGTCGAAGACAAAATCAAAATTGCGAAAGACACGCAACAGGTATACCGCGTGAATGTCAACGCAAAACTGGTTGATGTGATCAACGGCATTCCGGCTTTACTCGCGGCCATTGGTCAGCAGGAAACCAATGCCGAAGTGAACGGGTGGATCAAAGTGGGGGTGTTTGGTATACGCAAGAAGTTCCCAGTGGCTATCAAGCAGGAACAGGTTGCAACGTCGGACGAGAAGAAGCAATAAGTTGCGCAATCAAAGTTCCTTAATGAGATTGATCATCTCGTCAATAGTTTTTGCACCGTCAACTTTTTTCTGGTCAAAAACCATATAGTACTTGTAATTATTTCCTGCTTTGCCCGCCCATTTCTGTCCCAAACGGATCTTCGCTTTGCTGTCTTCGCCGTCGAGGTGATCGCCTTTGGTTTCGATGACCAGGATCTTTCCTGACTTCATCTGCACAAGGAAATCGGGGTAGTGATTGATAAATCCATTGATGCAGAATCCGCGGCGTTCCATGTTGCGGTGCCAGAATTCAACATTGGAACAGTTTGCAATAGCATTGATCACGCGCTCTTCAAAATCGTTCATCTCCGCTTCTGCTTCGTACAGCGATTTCGCAATGGAAGCCCCTAACCGTGCAGGCTGGATCCGGTTGATCAGTGTAAATACTTCCCGGGTGATGATCTGGTCGGTATCGAGATTCCGGTTGAACCGTTCTTCGGTGTGGATCTGCGCCAGCTTGCGGATCTTCTCTTTTATTTTATCGCTGTATGAAAGCTCGCGGTGAATGGCATCTGTCATTTGTTCGGCAGAAAAACTGTCCACGATGCGTTTGATGTAAAGAACAAGTTCTTTATAAGCGATCGGACGTTGATCTCCCACGAGCCGCACGAATTTTCCGGCCAGTTGCTTCACCTGTATTTCTTTGGGTTG
>DATHKF010000140.1:0-8644 GCA_035489505.1 Bacteroidia bacterium
CTGCAGTAATCATATAGTGCCCCACCGCATACGCAATCAACAGGAAAACAAATGCACCGTAGTCGATCCTTCGTCCGAGCAACGCTTTTCCCCTCCGGAAAGAGGCGTTTGAAATAACGTTGAAGACGATGCTGACGAAAATCAACGCAAAAGTAAGGTTGTGGATTTTGTCGACTATCGTAAACGAAGTGTGATCCGGAAGTGATGAATCCACAATGTACTTGTTGCCCACGGCGGCAAACAACGCACCTACCGCAAGACTTGTACGTGCACCGATTTCAGCTCCGTCGAGGAAGAACACAGCGAGTGCAATGAGAAAAGCTACGTACAGCCCGAGAAATAATTTGAGAAAAATCCGTTTGCTCCCGCGTGTGATCTTTGTTTCGAATTGCAACCGCGCGTAAGAGCTTTTCCCTTCCAGCGTTGGATCGCCGTACGTGGTGTTGTAAGTTTTTACCGATGGAAGGATTTTGAATTCGGCAATGTTCCATCCGTTCAGGTCTACCGATTCATCGATCCGCGAGTTTGCCGTGTCGGCAATATACACCAGCTGTGAAGTATCAAGATCTGTTTCTTCAAGAATCACTTCGAGGGTCTGATCGTCGAGCGGGAAACGTGCAATCTCCCAGTTCTTCTTGATCATGGCCCGGCATTTCTGCACCGACCAGATGTAATCTCCTTTTTTCTCCGTTGTGCCGTATTCAAAAGTCTGGCTTTCGGAATTGAAAATCTCCATCGTTCCCATGGGATCGATATCGGGGTTCTTGTACACGTACCACACCCAGAAGTCAATTCCGAAATCGTTTTCCGCAAAGCCCAGTGAATAAACCGACGTGATGTAGACACCCACTTTCACTGTGTCTTTCACAGCCGGGCCTCCTGTTTCGCTGCTGTCGGCAACGGCTAAAGTATCCTGCGAAAATGCCGGGATGGAAATCAAGCAGAAGAGGAAAAGTGAAATCGTGCGGAAGAGGTTACGCATCCTCAAACGTACTATATTTTCATCAATTGCTCGGCTGCTTTCTCCAGTGTTTCGTTTTTCTTGGCGAAACAAAAACGCAGCATCTGGTCGTACACGGGTTTGTGGTAGAAAACCGAAATGGGGATGGCGGCAACTCCGTTGTCCTTGAGCACACGCACAGCAAAATCAGTATCCTTTTCCTGCGAAATGGAATTGTATTGCAGGAGCTGGAAATAGGTACCCGGCGCTGTGACCATGGAGAAACGTGAACCGCGGATGAGATTCACAAAGAAGTCGCGCTTCTCCTGGTAAAACTGGCCGAGTTCGAGGTAGTGATTTTTGTTGGTGAGAAATTCGGCGCAGGCCACCTGCATGGGCGTGTTGCACGAGAACACGAGGAACTGGTGCACCTTGCGGAATTCGGCCATGAGTTGTTTGGGTGCAACGCAGTAACCGATCTTCCAACCGGTGGTGTGAAATGTTTTACCAAACGATGATACGATAAAGCTTCGCGATGCGAGTCCCGGGTAACGGGCCACGCTTTCATGTACACGGCCATCGAAGAGAATGTGTTCGTATACTTCATCCGAAAGCACGACGATGTCGGAATCCTTCGTGAGCTTCTCGAGCTGGCCCATGTCGTCGGCACTCATCACTGCACCGGTAGGATTGTGCGGTGTGTTGATGATGATCATCTTCGTGTGATGGCTCACCAGTTTTTTTACTTCGTTCCAGTCGATGTTATACTGCGGCGCTTTCAACGAAACGAAAACCGGTTTGCCTCCGTTCAGTAAAATCGCCGGTTCGTAACAGTCGTATGCCGGTTCGAAGATGATCACTTCATCGCCTTCACGGATGGTAGCGGCAATAGCAGTATAAATGGCTTGTGTAGCGCCTGCCGTAACGGTTATTTCCGTTTCGGGGTTGTACACAGTTCCGTAAAGCGCTTCCGTTTTTTCGGCAATCACTTCGCGCAGCCGGGCTACACCGGGCATGGGCGCATACTGGTTGTGACCGGCTTTCATGGCTTTGTGAACAAGCTCGATCAGTCGTGGCGGACATTCAAAATCGGGAAAGCCCTGCGACAGATTAATGGCTTGATGTTCCGTGGCCATTTTCGACATCACCGTAAAAATGGTGGTGCCCACGCGCGGAAGCTTGGAACTTACAGATCCTGCAAAATCAGGCATAATGGGGGTTACTTGGGTTAGTATCTGACTAAAGCGAAAGGTAAAGTTTTGTAAGCAAATCCGCTGTGTAAAATATTCCACAGAACAGTATTGAGTACGGAGTTTGTGCATGTCAGTCCTCAAGAACCCGAAAATTTAAGTAACCACGGAGGCACGGCGACACGGAGTATTATCACTTCGTGATATTGGCCAGCACCGTGCCGACTCGGGCAATGGTTATCAAATATTAAACGCCGTGTCGCCGTGCCTCCGTGGTTATTTTTTGGATGCATAACAAGACATGATTGGCCGGTCTTACCATTCGTTACGCTGCAACACCGGCATTGTTACGCAGGAACGACCGCTTCTTACCCATGGACTCTTGCGGCATTCGTGCGGACTATATTTATTCCTGATCATTATTCGCTTTAAAAATTAAACCCAAAAAACGAAATCATCATGAAGACAAAAAGACGAATCGGAATGTTTGTCGGATGCGTGCTGGCCACGCAGATACTTACGGCAACATGCACAATCAATCCCCTGGATTATACCGGCAGAGTGGTTTCCGGTGCATTCGGCAACGATTTTGGCGATAACAATAGTCGCAACTCACTTGCGATGATCCGTGGATATATCGGAATAAACGGTGAGGACAGGGGAGCGCTCACCGTATATAAACACGGAGGAAGTCTATGGCTGGCCTGGGATGCACCGTATGATGTTACCAACATCACCGACCGTGTGGTTTCGGGTGATTTTGATAACGACGGATCTGTAGATGACGTTGCCGCGATCTATGATAACGGAAGCTCGAGCACATCCATCCACGTATGGTCGGTTTTTAATACGGTCGTGGGTAACTCAGTTACGTACACGAACAATCTCTGGACATCCAGTACGTATGATGCAACGAAGGTGACAGGCCGCGTTGTCTCCGGCGATTTTGACAGCGATGGGTACTACGATGATATTGCCGCATTTTATGATTACGGCAGCGGTGTAGTAAAGCTCCATGCCTGGTTGCGGAACAACAGCGGCGGCTTTACATACGTTTGGTGGTGGGAAGCTTCGGGATACTATTGCAGTATGTTCACCGGGCGAGTAGTCAGCGGAGATTTTGACCGCGATGGTAATTGCGACGATATTGCCAACCTGTATGATTATGGTGGCGGGGAGATGCGCATTCATGTATTCACCGGCAACGGTGGGTCGGCCTTCAACTACAGCGGCGCTAACGGATGGTGGTCGGTGCCTTCAGGTTACACGCCGTCGAATATTACATTCCGCGTGGCCACAGGTAACTTCGATCATTCCGGTGTTATCAGCAATCACAGGAGCGACGACATCGTAGCCATTTATGATTACGGCAGCGGCGCTGCTAAGGCTCACGTCTGGACTTCCAACGGAAACAGCTTCAGCTATGCCTGGAAATGGGAGGTTACCGGTTTCACCGCGACGAACATTACGGATCGTTTTGTCAGCTTCGACACCAATCCAAACGAGGATGATACCCGCACTTACGGCATGGCAGCGCTTTACAATTACGGCACGAGCTCCACTGTGGCATACCACTGGCAGGCATCGACAGGCGGCAGCTGGAATTTCGGTTCGTCCATCGGTTATTTTTGTCCTCCACGATTGAGTCCGGACGCTGTTTCACCCGATGAAACAGAGATGACACCGGCGCTCAGTGTCGATGCATTTCCAAACCCGAACGATGGACACGTAACCGTGGAGATCGCTCCGACCGCGGAAGGAATGACTTCTTTAACGATCGTCGATATCACTGGCCGCGAAGTATTTTCCAGCGCAATAAACGCAGCTGCAGGCTACCGGCAAGAGATCGACCTTACGTCTTTCGGAAAAGGCGTGTATATCCTGCGTATTGTTGGCCCTAACGGCACAGCGGAAACGAAGAGATTGATCGTCGAATAAAGTTACCTCTTCACGAAAAAAGAGAGATTGCTCCTTGTGAGTGGTCTCTCTTTTTTGTTGACCGGTAATCCGCTGGAATAATTACTTCATGTAGCCTGCGGATTTTGGGCCTGCGTGCCCATATTTCCGACTCCCGACTATTTCTTAACTTCGCCGAAATATATTTCAACACAACCCAAACCAGATGACAATCTCTGAAAAACAAGTGGTATCGGTGAATTACCATCTTACTGTTCCCGGCGAAAACGGCGGAGCGGAAATCACCATTGAAAAAACTTCGGTTGAAGATCCATTCGTTTTTCTGATTGGTGCCGGACAGTTGCTTCCTGATTTTGAAATGAACCTTAAGGGCAAAAAATCAGGAGATACATTTGACTTCCGCGTAACAGCAGCCAATGGTTATGGCGAGTACCAGCTCGACCATATCGTTAACCTTCCGATTGAAAATTTCCTTGACCAGCAAGGAAAACTCGATACCGAAATGATTGCACTCGGAAAAAATGTTCCGATGGTAGACAATGAAGGTCATCGCCTCTGGGGAAAAGTAATTGAAATTGGCCTTGAAAACATCAAGATGGATTTCAATCACCCACTCGCCGGAAAAGAATTACACTTCGCAGGTGAAGTGCTTGATGTGCGCGAAGCCAGCAAAGAAGAGTTGGATCACGGGCATGTGCATGGAGCAGGCGGACATCATCATTAGTGCGCAGTAAAAACAGTGCGCAGTAAGAACAGTGCGCAGTACGCAGTACAAAAAAATCCCGTTGACTTCGTCAACGGGATTTTTTTGTGTCAGTAAAACTGGTTAGTATTTCACGATGCGGGCCACAGAAACTTTGCCTGTGATTTCGTCCGTTACCGAAAGCATATAGGATCCGGCAGGTTCATCCGCAATGGATGTTTTGATTGAGTTGTTACCGCTTTGCTGCAGGTGCTGTTCGTCTACAACAACCCGTCCGGCAATGTCGGTGATTACCACACGCACGGTTGTTTCATACGTGGTAGTATAATCAAACGTAATGTCGCCATCCGTTGGCATCGGGTAAATATTGGTCAGTGAAACAACTGCATCGTGATGCACAATGTAAATCACCTCCGAAAACGTACTGAACCCATTGAAATCGCGCTGGCGCAAACGGTAATAGCTGATGCCTTCCTGCATGTTGTAATCGCGGAAACTGTAATCAAGCGTTTGCGTACTGTTCCCTTCGCCATCAATCGTACCGATGGAATCCCAGGCTGCTCCGTTCACGGATCGTTCGACGACAAAATAATCGTTGTTCAGTTCGCTCGCGGTTTGCCATTGCAGGAGATGATGATCGTCCTCCGCTTCACCCCAGAACGAAACCAGTTCGACGGGTAAGACGGTACAATCGAGACTGGCTCCACCGGTGAGGCTCCACGTGAGCGTAAACGGATTACCGCTGGATACGTAGTTGTCGATAACCATCACGTAAACGTCACCGGCAACTGCGGGGAACGTTGACACCCATTTATCGCCTCCTGCCCCTTCCGAGACATCGACGGCCCCGTTTCCGCAGCCCGTGTTTCCTCCCAAACCAGAATAAGAACAGCGCAATGGCTGAAGGGTAGTATTCATCGGGCACTGGATTTCGTTAAATGGGCCCCAGATCGCAAAGTCGTAATCGTCGATGCCATTCTGAGGTGCAATGGTAAAACCAACTGTTCCGCTGGTGGACGGTGAAAAGTAATACCACGACGACTGGTTTTCACCTCCCGAAAGACAACCGTCCCAGGGATTGGCAAGGTCACTTACCGAACCATCGCCACTGCTGTTCGCAGTCAGGTTCGCATTGTTGCAGATGGTTGTTCCCCCACCCTGCTGGCAATCCTGTGCATTGGGTGTAAATGCAGGGGCAGTGCCCGGTGCAATAACACAACTGACCGTTGCAGACCAGCCTACGCCGTTTGTAGTTCCGTTGGAGCGGAAACGGCAGGTTAATGCCCGTGTAGGATTGGAGGCGCTGGCTGTAACCGTGAACGCACCTGCATTACCACTGTACTGTCCAATCAGCGGACCACCGGGACCATCATAAATGGCCATGTAGTCGCTGATCAGTTGCGTATTGAATACGGTAAACGTAAGGCGCATATACTGGCCGGCCGTTGAAGGATAGAATGTATACGATGCGTGAACGCCGTTCGCGTAATTTCCGCCCGCGCCGCCATTGTCGACAAATGTTCCTGAACAGGTGGTTGCGTATTGGGCACTCACGCTGGCATTCGCCATAGTATACGTTTGCGCATAACAGGCTGCAGAAACGCAAAGCACGGCGAGGGTAGATAAAATTTTCTTGCTCGTCATGGCTTAGTGAGTTTGCGGAATTTCGCCCGGGTCAAGCACAGGGACCTGGTGAATTTCGTAGGTATAAGGCAGTTGATTGATCGGAACCAGCGTTAAAGTGAATCCGTACTTCCCGAATTCGCGGGTGTACACGCTGTCGCGCGCGCGCAGGTGTTCATACGTTGAAACGTCAAACATCAGCGAATCGAAAGGAAGACAATCGAAACACTGTATTGGTTCAACGATAAACGAAGCGGTGAAATAGTAAACAATGGAATTGAGTTCCGTTGTGTCCTGGAGCGCTAACTCCTCGAGTTGCTCCTGCGTGTAATGAAGCATGATCACCGGATTGCTCAAGGCTGTTTGAAGCGCAGATTGTGCATTGGCTTTCGGGGGGGAAAAAACGCACAGAGCAATAACAATGACCAGTAGCCTGGTAAAGTGTTTCATTTTGGGTCTTAAGAGATTATTCAGCGTGTTTGCCAACGACTGACGAAGGCTAAGTTAGTGGATTTATACTCAAAAATGAAGAATTGGTTACATCGGCTTTTGACATCGAACGACAAAAGGGACTTTTTTGCTCCGAAAAGCGCGATTTCAATTCAGATAGTTTGCTAAATGTCCGGGAAATGTCCGGGAAATGTCCGGGTGAAGAGCTAAGCTACTGGATTATGAATCAGTTGTTCCCGGTAGTAATATTGAGGAAGTCTTTCCAGTCGCCCAGGTTGGCCATCACCTGCAGCTGGCGGTAGCGCTCATGAAATTCTTTGTCGTCGTGGATTCCGTTCAACTGCTCAATGCGGTAACGATCAAAGTTCAGGAGTGCTGTTTGTTCTTCAGAAGTTAATGTGTCACCATTGAACTCCTTGTCGCGAAGGTCATTAATGCTCATCGTGCCACCAATCTCTGATTTGGCAAAATACTTTTTTAGTATGTCTTCGCGTAATGTCATAGTAATCGTGTTGCAAATGTAACGTTCCGGCATCAGCAGAGGTTACTGTACAAACGCAGAATTTTCAACAGTGGATTGTTTGGAGAGGAGTTAAATCAGTGTAAAGTAGACGAATAAGGTAGCTCGGGAGGAAGTGTCAGTGGTCAGTGTCAGCGTCTGTCCCTATACAGAAGGGTCTTCGTGGGGACTGACACTGACCACTGACACTTAGCTACCTCCGTATTTGAAACAGACGCGGACTATTTAAGAGAATCCTGTTTAATAACATCCGGCACCTTAACCTTCTTCTCCAATCCTCCAAGGCTATCGAGGAGGCGCGTGGCTTCCGGATCGCCCGGACGGATAACGAGTGTTTTTTCGAGTAATCTTCGCGACTCCCGATAAAAATCTGGTGTGCCCATAATTCCCCGCACCACAGCCAGGTTATTATCCGGGTTCAGTGAATCGTTCACCCAACGTGTTCTTACACTGTCGTTGTAATGCGCAGCACGGTATCCCTGCGCGAGATTTTGTTTCACGGCCTCATCGGTTGCGCGCTGGTAGGCCATATCGAAAGCGTGTTCCGCTTCTGTAAAGTTCCGCGACATATAACTCGCACCTGCGTAATCGGCCCAGATCTTACTGTCAGCCGGGTAAGCCTGGAGCGCATAGTTGTAGAACTGCGCAGAAGCCGCATAATCTTTCTGCAACGCTTTTTGATTGGCCATAGCCACAAACATCTGCGCGTAACTCTGCAGGATCGGGTTCGACGGGAAAATTTCGTACACCTTTTCCCACGCTGCTGCTGCCGGGGCATACTCCTTTTTGTTGTAGTAACACAAGCCAAGGTTCAGCCAGCCGTTTGCATATTTAGGATGCAGTTCAACCGCTTTCTTCAGGTAAACAATCGCAATGTCCGCGTAGTAATTCACTGAATCCTGGTTGGCTGAATCGCCCGAGAGGTATTTGATCCCGCGGTCCATATAGCGTGCGCCGGCATTGCCGTTACACAATGCGCTTTGCGGATGCTTTTTTACATCTGCAATGAAAAGTGTTTCATCGTCGGTCCATTCATCATTGCGTTCGAGCGTAAGCATGCAGGCCGGTATAGTCAATGCAATGACGATTCCGGTAACAACCAATTTCCCTTTCCCTGCATCGAGCCGTTCAGCAAGCCATACAATTCCCCACGCGAGCAACATGCAGAAGCCAAGCGAGGAATGATAGATCAAACGTTCGCCCATTGTTGCTCCAATGTCGAAGAGCATGTTGTTGATGAGCATGAAGAATGCGAAGAAGAACAACATCGCGAATGCCATCGGGTGACGGCGTCTCCAGAG
>DATHKF010000141.1:0-2043 GCA_035489505.1 Bacteroidia bacterium
AGTTTCACTTTCGATTCGTAGTAGCCTTTCACGAAATACATTCCTGCGAGAATGATGCCCGCATCGAATAATGGAAGTGAAATGGCTTTGATGAACCGAGCAACAATTGCCGCTCCTGCGCGCAGGTAGATTGCAATGTTGATCAGGAATGAAAACAGGCTGGCGTTCTTCTGTGAAAAATGTTTCTTCGCGAAAATCACCATCGCGCGATAGAACACGAATACGTAATTGACGCTGCTCTTTTTCGTGCTTTCACCTTTGTAGTGAATGATGCGTGTATCGTGGAAATAGTAGTTCTTATATCCACCAAGGATCAGGCGGTAGGAGAGATCGATGTCTTCTCCATACATGAAATAATCTTCATCGAGCAATCCCACTTTATCGAGTGCCGATTTTCGCAGCAGCATAAAAGCGCCGGAGAGAATTTCCACGGGATGTGTTTCGTTGCGGTCAAGAAATCCCAAATGGTAACGTCCGAATGTGCGTGACCGTGGAAACAACCGCGAGAAACCAAATATTTTCCAGAACGCAACGGATGGAGTAGGGAGCCCGCGCTTCGATTCGGGAAGAAAATTTCCTTTCCCATCGATCATCTGCACACCGAGTCCGCCTGCTTCGGGATGCGCGTCCATAAAATCGAGCACTTTACGGAATGTATTTTCTTCTACAACCGTATCGGGATTCAGCAACAATACGTGCTCTCCTTTTGCCATGCGAATAGCCTGGTTATTGGCTTTCGAAAATCCGAGGTTCTCTTTGTTCGCGACGAGGATCACTTCCGGTCCGTGGGGACTCCCATGGAGAAATTTTTCGCGCACCATCTGCACCGAACCATCTACGGAGTTGTTGTCCACAACATATATTTCCATGTCTATTCCTGCGGCCGCTTTCCTTACGGAATGAAGACATTGCTCCAGGAAATGCTGGACGTTGTAGTTGACGATGATTACACTAAGCTTCAATGTGCAGATTGGTCGATGTGCAAATGTGCAGATGCGCGCAAATCCCGCGCATTGGCGTTGCGAAGGTACAAACGGTTTTTACTTGGAAATAGTATGAAATCAGGGAATTTTACTTGAAATGAGGGCTATATACTTCCTTGGGTATATTCCGGAGGACTTACCTTCCGGCAGCAAATAAAACTTTTCGTCAGTTCGGGTAGCGTAAAGCGATTTTGTCGCATCTCGATACATTTTTGAAATAAAAATACTCGATGTGACAAAATCGCTGTACGCGTATCGAGAACAAGAAAAGTTTTATTTCGAAGAAAACGTCGCCTCATACGGCACCCGGTTCACAATCGAACGCCCTAACGTCACTTCATCCGCGTATTCCAGCTCATCGCCCACTGCAATTCCACGCGCAATGGTGCTCACCGGAATGTTGTGATCTTTGAGTTTGCGGTAAATGAAAAAGTTCGTGGTGTCGCCTTCCATCGTGGTGTTGAGCGCCATGATCACTTCTTTCACATTTCCTGACTTCACGCGTTCCACCAGTGAATCAATCGAAAGATCATTCGGGCCTACGCCGTCCATCGGAGAAATAATTCCGCCAAGCACATGGTAAACACCGCTGAACTGCTGCGTGTTTTCAATGGCCATTACATCGCGGACATCTTCCACTACGCAAACCAAGCTGTGATCGCGTTTGTAATTGTTGCAAACCCCGCACATGTCTGCATCGCTGATGTTGTGACAGATCCTGCAATGCTTCAGTTCAGTCTTTAACCGCTGAAACGTATGCCCGAATTTGTGCACATGCGCATCTTCCTGTTTCAGCATGTGCAGCACATACCGCAACGCCGTTTTTCGTCCCACTCCAGGCAGCGAGGCAAATGCTTCGACTGCTTCTTCAACCAGTTTTGACGGGTATTGTATCATCGGAAGCAAAGTTAACATACGCACAACGGTTTGCGACGAAACCTTCATTCGTTTTGTTAAATTTGTTTTTAACAAATTCCCGTTGATGAAGCTGATTTTACGCCTGTTCGTTGCTGCAAATCTGCTCCTCGTTTTCAGTTCCGGTTTGCGCGCACAGAATCCC
>DATHKF010000142.1:0-2938 GCA_035489505.1 Bacteroidia bacterium
AATAATCAGGGACGAGACCGAACTGCTGATTATTTTCTCGACGTTCCTCCCGGTTCCCCGAACGGGCAGATCGCGGAAATCATGGTACGGCTTGAAAAAGTGTTTCTCGAATTTCAACCCGATCTCGTGCTCGTCGTGGGCGATGTAAATTCTACACTCGCCGCATCCATTACTGCGAATAAAATGGGAATCCGCCTGGGACACATCGAAAGCGGGTTGCGCAGCAACGACCGCACCATGCCGGAGGAATTCAATCGCCTCGTGACCGACGAACTCGCCGATTTTCTTTTCGTGACCGAACAAAGCGGACTTGATCACCTTGCAGAAGAAAAAAAGAAAACTGCGATTCATTTCGTAGGCAACACCATGATCGATACCATGGTGGCATTTGATAAACAAATTGACGCGGCCCCGGTTCTGGATACACTCAAACTGCAGCCCGGAAAATATGTGCTGATGACCATGCACCGTCCTTCAAACGTTGATACACGCGAAGGACTCGAATTGCTGTTGCAACTCGTTACCCGTTTAACGGAGAAATACGACATCGTATTTCCTGTGCATCCGCGTACCGTAAAATTTATGCAGCAGTACGGACTCGAGAAATCGTTCCGCGATAATTCCCGGATCATTTTCACAGAGCCGTTGGATTATTTCGCATTCCAGAAATTAATTCTTCATGCCAGATTCATTCTCACCGACAGCGGCGGCATACAGGAAGAAACTACTTTCCGGCAGGTGCCTTGTCTTACTTTGCGTCCGAACACAGAACGTCCGGTGACAGTGACACTCGGTTCCAATGTTCTGCTTCCGTTTGAAATGAATGGGATTATGGAATGCGTGAACCAGATCGAGAACGGAACTTTCCGCAAAGGGGAAATTCCTCCGCTTTGGGATGGTCGCGCAACAGAACGCATATTTGAGGTAATAAGCACAATCCATTGAGTCGGGTCGCCTACGTCACATTCAATGATCTCCCCGGAGGCATTTTCACTTCCCAGGTAACCGACACGTGCGCATTCCTGAAAAAAGAATTCGGCGCAGAAGTACAACTGATCTCGTTTATTTCGTTGCGAAAATTTTCTGCAAACCGTAAGAAAATCAAAGAGCAGTTCGACAATGCCGTGGTATTGCCCATGTGGCCCGGCGTACGCAACTGGAAAATGAATGCGACTTTACTTCGCCGTTATCTTGGACTTTTTGAACCCACCATAATCATAGCGCGCGGACCTTTTGCAAGTGTTTTATCGCGTGAAGCTTCTGCTGTCAGAGTTTGCTTTGATGCACGCGGCGCTTATGTTGCTGAGTTTTCCGAATACGATGTTTCATCCGGGAAAATTCCGGTGGATGAAATACGCACGACTGAACGTCTTGCGCTGACCGGTTCCCACTGCCAGATTGCGGTTTCGAATGCGCTTCTGGAATACTGGAACAGGGAATTTGACTTCATTGCAAATCTCGCGGAAGTGATTCCGTGTACGTTGTCTGCACATCACGTGGCGCAGCCGCTTGCAGGTTCGAACAAACAATCGCTTACGCGCATCGTTTTTGCCGGGGGGAACGGGAAGTGGCAAAGTGTCGACCACATTTCGTCGTTGCTGATGCCGGTTTTTGAATCCAACGCAAACGTAGAACTCACGTTACTCATGCGCACGATGCCGGAGGATTTCAAATTGAAAGAAAAATTTCCGGAACGCGTGAAACACATGTGGCTCGACGAAACGGAAGTTCCCGCAGCCCTCGCAGCATGTGATTACGGTTGGATGTACCGCGAACAATCCGTGACCAATCAGGTTGCATCGCCCGTGAAATTTGCAGAATACCTCGCAGCAGGACTTTCCGTGATCATCTCCGAAAATCTCGGCGACTTTTCTTCCTTCGTTCAGCAACACGGATGCGGCGCGGTGGTGAAAGATCAGCTTACTGCTTTACCTGCAATCAGCGATGAGCGCCGTGCAGCCAACCGTCAACTTGCCCAGGATTATTTTCTCAAGAGGAATTATATCCAGGCGTACAAAAATATCGTGCAATGAGAGTGGCCCTGCTTACTGATGGAATTGCCCCGTATGTTACCGGAGGGATGCAGCGCCATTCATTTTACCTCTGCAAGTATCTTGTTGGGCAAGGCGTGCATGTAGACCTGTATCATTGCGATCCGAATAAAAAAGGCGCGCTCGAACTCGCGTCTTTTTCAGAAGAGGAAAAAGCATTGATCACCAACGAGGTTATTGAATTTCCGGCGTACGGATCTTTACCCGGTCATTACATCCGCGAATCGTATGAATATTCCCGCAGGATATTCAACCGCATGTCGCGGAATGCAAAACCAGATTTCATTTACGCGAAAGGATTTACCGCGTGGGAAATCCTCAATCAAAAAAGCAAGGGCAAGGAATTTGCACCGGTAGGGGTGAACTTCCACGGATACGAAATGTTCCAGGAACAACCCGGCCTGCTGAGCTGGATGAAATCAAAATTCCTGCTGCAATCTCCTGTACTGTTCAACGTGAAGAACGCGGATTATCTTTTTTCGTATGGCGGAAAGATCACCGACGTTATTGCTTCGTTGGGCGTAAAGCGCGACCGCATCGTGGAAATTCCCGGTGGCATCAACCCCGATTGGATCACCAAAGAAGCCTTACCTGTTCATGTTCCCGTCCGTTTTCTCTTCGTAGGAAGAAATGAACGCCGCAAGGGAATTGAAGAACTGAACGCGGTGATCCGGAAGTTGAACCAGGAGTCGCCGGGTAAATTTGTTTTTGAATTCATCGGACCTATTCCTCCAACCAAACAGGTTAAAGGATGTACCTACCACGGAGAAATCACCGGTGCGGAATCGCTGAAAGAAATTTACCGCCGCTGCGATGTGCTGGTTGTTCCCAGTCACTCGGAAGGAATGCCGAATGTGATCCTCGAAGGAATGGCTTCGGGCCTTGCG
>DATHKF010000143.1:0-5508 GCA_035489505.1 Bacteroidia bacterium
GTCACCATGTCGGCCGTATTGCCGATCACTGCAGCATCATCGCCCACACCTTTGATTGAATTCTCGTGTTTGAGCTGGATATTTTCTGTAAGATGACGGATCAATCCGAATTCACCGAGTTCGGAAATGGGTATGCGTGCCTGGTTTTCTAACATCCGGCAAAGTTACGGTGATTTGGGGGGATTCCGGATGTGCATAGTATCGGCAATCTCCAGCGGCCGGTGTCGAAATTTAAATAGGACCACGGAGGCACGGCGCATTGCTTATGTGTTTCCCAAGTCGGCACAGCGAACGGAGCAAATCGCTTCGCGACTTAATATGTTATCCCAAATGTGATTGTGTAATAATATCACGAAGTGATATTTACCGGCGCTGTGTCGACGCGGGCAGTGGTTATCAAATATTGAACGCCATGTCGCTGTGCCGCCGTGGTGAAATCAGCACACAAGTTTCTTCCAGATGCTGATGTACCTCGCCGGCTTCCCGCTTTCATCAAATATCGGTGACGTTACAGCAGACACCCAATGTGTATCACCGTTTTTATCCGTGCTTTTCAATTCACCTTCCCAGATCTCTCCGCTGGTGATTGTGCGATGCATTTCTGTGAATACACCCGCGAGCGTATCGGAGTGAAGTACAAAACATTGTGGCCTCCCAATCAATTCGCTGAAGGAATACTGTGACATCCTGCAGAAGTTTCCGTTCACGTAGGTTATGTTTCCTTCGGGATCGGAGATCGACAGGAGCGTGGATTGATCCGGAGCGGTGTACAGCGCATAAAATTCTGCTGCAATTTTATCGTAGCGGGATTGCATGTCGTTCTCACCGGTACTTTTTGACAGGTAAGTTTTCAGACTACCATAAAGTCCGGTGAAAAAGGAAGGGGTATTGCTGTGTGTGATCAGTTGATTCATGACGTTTATTTTTTTTTGATGAATCAAAAGTATCGGCGACAGATCAATCCACACAGCTGAACGCTGAGACTTCGTTACGGATGTAAGATTTAGGCGAAGAATGTTGCGGGTGATGGACGCAAAGGCACAGAGACCGCAAAGGAATCGCAAAGGAGAAATTTTTGCACCAAATACACCGCGTTATTCTGCCACTAAGCCGCGAAGTCACAAAGAACCACGAAGAATCAAAAGAAGAAGGAAAGCCTACTGATGATTTTGTCCAATTTAGTGCCTTAGTGACCTGGAGGCAAAATCTATTGCCCGATTCGGGGTAGTGTCTCACTTTGCTTTTTGACACGGCGACACAGCGCATTTTTACGGCATTTTCTTAATTCTAAGCCCGGGCGCTCACGGCGAGATAACGATAACGCGCCGTGAGCGCCCGGGCTTAGAACGGG
Source organism: Bacteroidia bacterium (assembly GCA_035489505.1). Taxonomy (GTDB): domain Bacteria; phylum Bacteroidota; class Bacteroidia; order Palsa-965; family Palsa-965. The sequence goes on from DATHKF010000143.1 coordinate 1,352, forward strand.
TTTCATGCTTCTTTTAGCGCCGTGTCGCCGTGTAAAAATTATCAAATGCTCAAACTGAGACACTACCCGATTCCGGGAGTTCTTTGCGCTTTTCTTGGCGTCTTCGCGACTTTGCGGCCATTCTTCCCGCACCTAACGGCTCAGCTTCGCCCCCTGTCGAAATCATGTTAATAACGCTTGCAGGAATACCAAAAACTAGGTATTTTTGTGCCGTCTTTAGATTTAATCTAAATAAGAATAAACAATTAAATAGCTGATATTCAATATGATAACAGTTAGCGATAATGCCAAGAGCCATGCGCTCGAGCTGATCAAGCAGGAAAACAAGCCTGCCGACTCATTTATCCGCGTTGGAGTGGACAGCGGCGGCTGTTCCGGACTTTCCTATAAACTGGAATTCGACAACGTAATGCGCGAAGGCGACCAGGTGTTCGAAGACAAAGGAATCAAAGTCGTGATCGACCGCAAAAGTTTTCTCTATCTCGCGGGAACAGAACTCGATTATTCCGGCGGACTGAATGGAAAAGGATTTGTGTTTAACAATCCGAATGCATCACGTACGTGCGGATGCGGTGAGAGTTTCTCTGTCTAAATACAACCTTGGCCTTCTCGACTGCGCTCGAAGTGACAAGTTGCATTATGCGCAGTACAGATTATGAGTGAAAAAAATGAAATTTTAGAAGAACACATCTCGTCGGAATATAAGTACGGGTTTGTGTCCGATATTGATACCGAGTTCGCGCCGAAAGGTCTGAACGAGGATATCGTGCGCTTCATTTCCAATAAGAAGAACGAACCGGAATGGATGCTGGAGTTTCGTCTGAAAGCATTTCGTCATTGGGTAACACTGGAAGAGCCGAAACATTGGGCACATCTTGACTATCCATCTATTGACCTGCAGGACATCAGCTACTATGCCGCACCGAAGAAAAAACCTTCGGTAAACAGCATGGACGAAGTGGATCCGGAACTCGTAAAGACTTTCGAGAAACTCGGAATTTCGCTTGAAGAACAAAAGCGTTTGGTGGGCATGGAATCGCGCATTGCGGTTGACGCCGTGATCGACAGTGTTTCTGTGAAAACCACATTCAAAGAAGTACTCGCCGAAAAAGGAATTACTTTTTGTTCATTCAGCGAAGCTGTACACGAACACCCGGAACTCATTAAGAAATACATGGGCTCGGTTGTTCCGTATACCGACAACTATTACGCCGCGTTGAATGCAGCTGTATTCAGTGACGGTTCATTCTGCCACATTCCGAAAGGCGTTCGTTGCCCGATGGAACTGAGTACTTATTTCCGCATCAACTCCAGCGGAACCGGTCAGTTCGAAAGAACACTGATCGTTGCTGAAGAAGGCGCATACGTCAGTTATCTCGAAGGATGCACAGCACCGCAACGCGACGAAAACCAGTTGCACGCTGCAGTTGTTGAGATCGTTGCACAAAAAGACGGCGAAGTAAAATACTCCACGGTGCAGAACTGGTATCCTGGTGACAAAAACGGCAAGGGCGGAATTTTCAATTTCGTTACCAAGCGCGGAATCTGTCTCGGATCCAATTCGAAAATTTCCTGGACGCAGGTGGAAACCGGTTCAGCCATCACGTGGAAATATCCTTCCGTAATTCTCAAAGGAGATAACTCCGTTGGAGAATTTTATTCGGTGGCTGTAACGAACAACATGCAGCAGGCCGATACCGGAACGAAAATGCTGCACATCGGGAAGAACACGAAGAGCACCATTATCTCGAAAGGAATTTCCGCTGGCAGAAGCAACAACAGTTACCGCGGACTCGTGCGTATTTCCAAAGGCGCATCGAACGCACGTAATTTTTCGCAGTGCGATTCATTGCTCATGGGCGATAAATGCGGGGCGCATACGTTCCCGTACATCGAGATTCACGATAAATCCGGAATTGTAGAGCACGAAGCCACCACGTCGAAGATCGGTGAAGACCAGCTTTTCTATTGCCGCCAGCGCGGGATTGAAATGGAGAAGGCGATTGGGCTTATCGTGAACGGTTACTGCAAAGAAGTTTTAAATCAATTACCAATGGAATTCGCGGTGGAAGCGCAGAAGTTGTTGGCGGTTTCTTTGGAAGGAAGTGTTGGTTAAAAGTTTCTGGTTGACGCACTAAATTGAAAATAGTTTCTGGTTATGGCCACGATTACACGATTTGAAGATATTGCCGCATGGCAAAGGGCCCGAACCCTTTCTCGTCGGATCTTTGAATTGACCCGTGAAGGAGATTTCACACGCGACTTCAAATTGCGTGATCAGATAAACGGAGCAAGCGGTTCAGTCATGGATAATATTTCGGAGGGATTTGAACGCGATGGAAAATTTGAATTCAGACAATTCTTGTCCATCGCTAAAGGATCGTGTGGCGAAGTTCGCTCCCAGCTGTACAGGGCGCTTGATCGTAAATATATCACGCAGGAAACATTTAATGAGCTTTATAAGGAAGCAGAAAATATCGGTAAAATGCTCGCGAGTCTTATGCGATACATGAATACAACTGAACATCGCGGCTTGAAATTCAAAGAGCCAGAAACTATTTATAAGCGCGCCGAAGACGAAAAACTTGTTTTATCCGAAGAGATAAATAGTCTTGAGTGGCACGCAGAAACTTTTTAACCAGAAACTAAAGAACTTTTTCAACCAATATGATCTCGATTAAGAATTTACACGCATCCGTTGACGGAAAAGAAATCCTCCGCGGATTGAATCTCGAAGTAAAAGCTGGCGAAGTCCACGCGATTATGGGACCGAACGGATCCGGAAAAAGTACGCTCGCATCTGTACTTGCCGGAAGAGAAGATTACGAAATTACTGAAGGCGAAGTTTCTTTCGAAGGGAAAGATTTGCTCGATATGTCCATCGAAGATCGTGCACGCGAAGGATTATTTCTTGCGTTCCAGTACCCGATTGAAATTCCAGGTGTGAGCAACATCAACTTCCTGAAGACTGCAATCAATGAGATCCGCGAGTACAAAGGGCTTGGTCCTATTGAACCGAAAGATTTTCTCGCACGCGTGAAAGAAATGCAAAAGCTCGTGGAGCTCGACGGAAAACTCACCGGCCGTTCGGTGAACGAAGGTTTTTCCGGTGGTGAGAAAAAACGCAACGAGATTTTCCAGATGGCGATGCTCGAACCGAAACTCGCTATTCTTGATGAAACAGATTCCGGTCTCGACATCGATGCACTACGCATTGTAGCGAGTGGTGTAAACAAACTCCGCAACAAAGACCGCGCATTCATCGTGGTTACGCACTACCAGCGTTTGCTCGATTACATCATTCCTGATTTCGTACACGTTTTGTACAACGGACGCATCGTAAAATCAGGTTCGAAAGAACTTGCACTGGAACTCGAGCAAAAAGGCTACGACTGGATTAAATCAGAAGTAAACGTTGAGGCATGAGCGCGGTGGCAGAAAAATCATTGACATCAAGAATTCTCAACGGGATCGAAAGCAAGCTTCCGTCGCTCTACGGTGATGGACACACCCGTCGCGAGGCGGTGACATATTTCCAGGAGAAAGGCATCCCAACCAAAAAGTGGGAAGACTATAAATACATCAACCCGGAAGGACTTTTCCGCATCGGCGAATTCATGTCGAACGCACCGGTGATCCGTGAGGTAACCGCACTCGACGTGGAACGCATGACCGTGATTCCCGGCGCGGCAAAACTCGTGATCGTGAATGGCGTTTTCATTCCTGCATTGAGTAAACTCGATCGTTTGCCGGAAGGTGTAACGGTGAAATCCATTGCCGACGCAGTTGTTTCCGATGAAACGGCGAAAGCCAATTACGCGCAACAGGCACATGCAACCAACGATCCGTTCATTGCCTGGAATACGGCGTTGAACACCGGCGGAGTTTTTCTTCACGTTACTGCAAACACGCAATGCGAAATTCCGATCCACATTCTGCACATCGCGTGTAACGAAGCGGCATCTACATTTCACCCGCGCAATCTTATTGTTGCCGAACGCGACACCAAACTGGAACTGATCGAATCGTTTGAGACGATCGGCCCGGTGAAAACGCTTACGAATGTGGTGACAGAAGTTGTAGCGCACACCAATTCGAAATTCGATCATTACCGTTTGCAGGTAGAAGGAATTGCGGGCCACCAGGTGAACACCACG
>DATHKF010000144.1:0-2070 GCA_035489505.1 Bacteroidia bacterium
GTCCGGGAATACAGTAACATTCAGCTTCAACAATTCTGACGTGGATGGATGGATGTGGGATTTTGGTGATGGCAATACGAACCTCACCGCCAATCCTGTAACACATACCTACCAATACGGTGGAACGTATACCGTAACGTGCATTATGGAGAATGGCTGCGGACAATACATCGATACGCAGATCGTAGTCATTACCGGTATGGAAGAGTACGGCAACTTCTCTGCAAGTCTTCTGCAGGCCGCACCGAATCCAACCAATGAAACCACGCAGGTCACCTGGATTATGCCTGAAGAAGGCAACATGACATTGGCAATCTACAATGTACTGGGTGAAAAAGTAGCCGATCTTGAAAATGGAAATGCTGCAGCGGGAGAACACGTGACCACTGTTGATTTCGAAGCATTGGGATTAAGTGCAGGAGTTTATTTTATTCGCCTGGATACACCATCGCACAATTCTTCATTGAAAGTGCTCTACACGGAAAAGTAGATGCGCGTATAATTTACAAAGCCGTTCTGTGGTCAAACACGGGGCGGCTTTTTTTGTTGGGATTACCGCGGCGATTTATTTTACCGCGGCGGAATCGCTCCGCGATTGTGTTTCTCAATAGCCGCAAAGGCCGCAAAGAAAAATCGCAAAGATTACTGGGTTAGGAGGCAAAGCGCGCAAAGAATCGCTTCGCTCCAGAAGCTTCGGGGTGTGTTGCTTATTTCTTTACCACAGAGAAACCTGAGTGGTTTTCACTGAGTTTCACTGAGTGCTTATCAAAACACCGCTCAGTGAACCTCTGTGAAAATACCTCTGTGAATCTCTGTGGTTAATTTTTTTATGAGCGTAGCGAATCGCCGTGCCCACCGTGCCGCCGTGGTAAAATCCCGCCTGGTAGCCCGATTAGTTCTTTATAAAAAAGACATTCTCTTCCTTCCGCGAAGGAATAAAATATACCATCCATTTCCCGGTGTACACAAACCGCGCTTCGTCCAGGTCTTTTGCTTTCACGTCTTTTATTTCCGCACGCAATTTCTGATCTGCATCAAAACCGGGATACAAATATCCGCCCGAAGCAACCAGCGAAAACGGCACAGTAAACTCCGTTATTTCTCCGTTCCTGACGGCGTAGCTTTTTCTCGCCACAACTTTTCCCGTGAGTTTTTTATACACCACCTGGAGATAGATCGTGCTGTCGGCACTGAACGCCGCGTTGACCGAGGCAGTAGCGAAACTCCCAACGTCCTGCGCCAATTTTCCGCCCTGGATCAGGAACTTGTGGTTGTACGACAGTACAGTCGAAAGATCCGTATTCAGCAACAACACGTGAATGCCGCGGGCATACGTTCCTTCCAGCGATGAAAAGTGAGAGAGCGCAAAATACTGATCTGTTTGCGGCATGTAAGTAAGCGGCGCTACGGTGAGCAGCGAATACATGGTTTGCTTGGTGGCGGAATCGTGCAGTGCCAGTGAAGTCTGTTCACGAAAAATATTCGACGCGATATCCGAAAACTCCGGAACAAAATCCGGTGTCCAGTTCACGCCGTGTACGATCCGGCTGAAAAGAAGGCGGCCTGATGCATCGAGTCGCACGATCTCGTAGTCGAAAATTTTTCCAGACATCGTTCTGTACCATTCGGTGAAATCTTTTCCAATGCGCAGCGGGGCCCAGAAACTTGTGCCGGCGTTTTCGCGTTTAGCCGAAAGCAGGTAAGGGATTTCCATCAGTATGCCTGTTGAAATATTGAACCTCAGCAAGGCATGACGCGCTGCATAAATCTGACCTTCGGAAAATTCCGTAACCTCGCGATCGACCAGGAAATAAAGATCTTCATCATTGGCTATGGCGTAACGAATCTTTCCGTTCAACGGGCCCGGCGCAGTGAAAACCTTCGGCTCTGTTTTTCCATCCCACCGGGTCACGGTAAGCGTGCTGTACAAACCCGTGTTCATTGGTGAAGACTGATCGATCTTATAAAAGGAGTTGACGCCGGCCACCACAAACGAGTAAACCTGTTTTTCTTTGATCCGCGAAAAATCGGTTTCGCGTACAACGCTGCTGTCGGTATCCACGCACGACA
>DATHKF010000145.1:0-3371 GCA_035489505.1 Bacteroidia bacterium
AACACACCACAAACAGGATGTGATCGATGCCTAACGGAATGATGTGTGTGAAACCGAGCTCGAGATACATCTTACCGATCTCCGAGCGTGGAATGCCGCTGAGATCTGGACGGTGTGCGAAAGCCGACAACGCAAAAAGTAAAAGTGCTGCGACTGTCAAACAGGCCCGCAGTTGCGATGGATTTGCCTTCAGGAGATTTTTCACAGCAATCAGTTATGCGTCGCTGCAATATACGGCGCAGATTCTTCTTTCAGGCTGTGATCGATAAAAGGATTTGACGCTATCGCGCGATCGTTCAGCAGGCGCTTACCGGAATAACCGAACCCGCTGTGAATCTGGATCAGGCCTGCACGGCACAGCGTTTCAGGATTTTTCTTTCCTGTGCGCAACGCTTTCCGCATCATGTCTTCTGCGAGATAATATTTCCCCGCTTTGTAATACACCCACGCGAGTGTTTCGCAGATGTCGATGTTGTTGGGGCGACGGTTGTATTCCGTAATCGCGTGCATGATTGCCTTATCGTATTCACCGGTCCGCGCATACGCCAGCGCAAGTTCACGGTCCGCATAATGTCCATGACCAATCACAGCTTCATTGTCGGTTTCGCCGGGACCAAGCATGGCAATGGCAGTAGCCATGGCGCTATCGGCTTTTACTTTTTCTCCGTTAGCCGCGTAGAGTTCGGCGAGTTCTTCGTAGAAAGAATATTCGCTGATCTGGAGATTGGCTTTTTCGAGCCACGCAATTGCAGCAGCATTATTTCCTTTGGCTTTTTCAATACGCGCAAGGCCCGCGAGTGCGAACGGATAATCGGTCCGGTTGTACTGCGCGAGTTCATAACAGTATTTTGCACTGTCCATGCTCGACGTTTGCTCATACAATTGCCCAAGGATAATGCGGCACCATTCTGTTTGTTCAAGACCGGCGTAACCCGCAGCAACAGCCAGTTTCATGGCTTCAATAGCGCCCGGAATATCACCGTGAATTTCGCGCAGGTATGAAACGCGCGAATACGAACGTGTGTCGGGACGAAGGCTCACCATCTTGTCGCACATCTTTACTGCTTCTTCGTAGTTACCCAATTCTACATTCGCATCGCAAAGCATGCCGTAAACAAATGCGCTCGCAGGATTTACCTGTTGCGCTTTTTGTGCAACGACCAATGCGTCTGCAAAATGATGTTGCGACAACAGCACCGTTCCCTGGCAACACAACGCTTCGAAATTGTTGGGCTCCACGGCAAGCACTTTATCGGTCATGTCCAGTGCCGCCTTATCGTAAAATGCATGATCACCGGTCACGCGCGATTCCTGGATGTACGCCTGCGCGAGCTGCACCATGATCTTCGTGTTTTCCGGATTATTTTCCAGCGAAATCAATAAACCTTCAATGGCTGTTTTGGTGTTCAGCCACTCGGCCGACATCGCAAACGTACCGCGGCGTTCTTTGAGTTGCACTTGTTCCGATGATGCTTCCTTGTCTTTTGAAAAGAGAAGGATCATCGCAAAAAATCCAACGGTCACCGCAATGAATACGCCGTAAACTATTTTTCGGGTTTTGTTCATGCTTCGCAAGTTAAAAAGTTCATGGTTAAATCGTTCACCGTTTGATGGTTCACCTTTATTTAGTTTGGCGTTGGTCGTTCACAGTTGCCGCCTGCTATTCGTGTTTACAAAGATTGTAATCGCGAACGGCAAGCGGCAGACGTAACTGTGAACTATAAACTAAATAACAATGAACTATTTAGAAACAGTAACTTTCATCGATTGCATCACATAGCCGTCTGAACTCAGCGCAGCTACATAAGTGCCATTCGCAACAGTCTCCACATTCCACATCGTTTCGAAAGTGCCCTGTTGCTTCATCTCGTTGTTCACGAGCGTTGCAACTTTTTTACCGGCAAGATCAAAAATCTCAAGCGTTACGCGCGAAGGTGCGCTTACGTTGTACTTGAATGTAGTGAACGTGTTTGCAGGATTCGGATAGTTCTGTGCCATCACGAGACCGGGTGCACCTACACCTATTCCAAACGTAGAGCTCGATGTCATTACATCTGTACCACCGCAGCGGCCGAAACCACTCCATGGAGCCTGAACATAAGGGAATGCCGATTTGAACGTGGTGTCGTTCTCTTCAATTCCTGTTGTGTACGTGAGTACATCCAGCAGGTCCTGGGTTACAGGATTTCCTGAAGTGTAATCATCATACCAGAGGCCGATTGCAGCCAACGCAACACCGGAAACTGCCTGGAGTTCGATGCGTGTAACATCATCTTCCAAACGACGACCGTTCGGGAATCCATCCATGTTCGGAATAAATTCCAGGTTAGCGTTGGTATTCCACGGAGCCTGCGTCAATCCAAGTACACACGCCTGAATGAGACCAAGCGATGAGAAGTTTGGATCGTTGCGGTCGGTAACCGGCACAGCCATGTTCAAACGAAGCATATCACCAAACGTTGGAAGGAAGTTGTTGATGAATGGTTTTCCGTTCGCCAATGGATTTCCGTTTTTACCTGTTGCAAGATGGTACGGCGCAAGATTCGGAACTCCGGTGTAAAAAATCGGAAGCAGATCGACAGAACGTGGTTTGCCCTGGCGAAGCAGGTAGTTACCGAACAACATTGTGTCAAGAGCAGTTCCTGCACCACCATTGGTAGCGCGGATCGGCCAGAGACCATCGTGTGTGTTTCCAAAGTCGAATGACTGCAATGCGTTGCGCTGGATACGAAGTGCTGCAAGTGCAGGAACTGCGTTACCAAACAACGATGCATCCATATACAGACCAAGTTCCGGGTTACAGAAGTAATCGTCCATTGCAGGATCTTCTGTGTACGGAGTCAATGAATTCCAACGGTCTTTGTCACCAATAGGAATAACGGCTTCGTTGGTCAGCGGCATACCTACGCGTGACACTTGCACCCAGCCACCGGAATATGATTCGGTACCGTTTGCATTCAGCGTACGGATCTGCTGACGGCTTGCAGAAGCCCAAACACCGATGATGTAATCGCTGTCGAGGATGTTCGTAGCCATAGTAACCGGGTTACCGTTTTTCTGCAGCGTTGCAATCGGAATTTTCAACGCGATGCTGTGTACGTTTTTACACGCAACACCATCTTCCGGTGAATTACCCGCACGTGTTTGTCCAAGGTCGAAAATACCACCGAGGTCAACGAAGAACGGATCATCAGCAGGTCCGCAGTAAACGGTTTCACCGCCAGCGCCTGATGCACTAACGATCGCTGCGTTGATGAGCGCATCATAGTTTGGTGCACCCAATCCAACAGTTGGATCACTGATCGAACGTGGCCCGATGTTCGGAGGAGGAACGATTCCACCGGTCACAATCGTAGCGAAAGGTCCGCCAT
>DATHKF010000146.1:0-2909 GCA_035489505.1 Bacteroidia bacterium
AGTTCGGAAGACAGGCGCATGGCGGAATTGCGTTTGTCGGCACTACGGGCGCAGATGAACCCGCATTTTATTTTTAACGCGATCAATTCCATCCAGCATTACATCCTCAACAGCGACAGCGACAAAGCGTACGGTTACCTGGCGAAATTCTCGAAGCTTATTCGTCTCGTACTGGATCAATCGCAATCGAACACGATTACGCTCAAGCAGGAACTCGAAATGCTTGGGCTGTACATCGAGCTGGAGCAATTGCGGTTTGATCACCCGATTGCCATTTCGCTTAACGTCGAAGAATCCATTGATCAATCCGGAATCCGCTTACCGGGAATGCTTATTCAGCCGTACGTAGAGAATGCGATCTGGCATGGATTGCTTCCATTGAAGGACCGTAACGGGCTGCTGAATATTTCGATCACCGAGCACAAAGAAAAACTGCTCATCGTTATTGAGGACAATGGAATTGGACGGGAAGCAGCGCAGGACAATCACAAAGAAAAAGAGCGACGGTCCTACGGCATGCTGATCACCGATGAACGTTTGAAATTAATGGGCCGGTCTGAATTTAATGTTCACCTGATTACCATCGTAGACCTTGCCGATGAAGCTGGCAAAGGCCTCGGAACGCGCGTGGAAATTACCATCAGCTTAACTAACTTACAGGAATAATTATGATCACCGCCGTTATCATTGATGATGAACCCAAGAGCAGGGATGTATTAAAAACATTGCTCACCCGGTTTTGCCCGGAAGTGTCTGTCGTGGCTTCCGCAGGATCTGTGGATGAAGCGGCAGCGATAATCAGATCGCATAGCCCGGACCTGCTTTTTCTCGATATTGAAATGCCCGGCGGAAACGGTTTGCAATTGATCGAGAAAGGACTTGCCGGTGATGCGGAAGTTATTTTCGTTACGTCGTACGCGCACTACGCGATTCCGGCTTTGCGTTTGAGCGCGGTGGATTACCTGCTGAAACCCGTTGAGGTCGAAGAATTGCGCCTGGCTGTTTCGCGGGTCATCGAACGCAGGCAGGCTGCACGGACAAACAACCTGGAGATATTCAAAGAAAATCTCAACCAGTCGGCAGCGGCGCAGCGTATTGCCATTCCGGGAATGCAGGATGTCCGTTTTGTGAAGGTCTCCGAGATCATCCGCGTGGAAGGCGACAGCAATTACTCGTTCATTTATCTCATGGGTGGAGAGAAAATTCATTCCTCACGCACGCTCGGCGATTTTGAAGAACTCCTGAGCAGCCAGAAAAGTTTTTTCCGTGTGCACAAAACTCACCTCGTGAATCTTGAGCAGGTAGTCAGACTGATCAAGACAGAAGGTGGTTACCTGGAGATGAGTGATGGATCGCAGGTGGAGATATCGCGGCGGAGGAAGACGGAGGTGTTGCAGTTGCTCGGACTTAATTAATAGACGCCCTTCGTCAGGCTCAGGACAGGCGCCGCCGCAAAGCGCGCAAAGCAAATTGCAAAGAATCGCTTCGCGATTGATGTTATTTTACGGCGCACTACTTAAACATTACCCGCGCGGCACGGCCGGCGTAAATCGCTTCGCGATTTGAAATAAAAAATTGCACACGGAAACCACGGAACGCGCGGATGCACACAGAATCCTGAATTATACTTTCCGTGAAATTCTGTGTATTCAGTACACTCCGTGTACCATTAAATCTCCAATCGCGTAGCGATTCCACCGTGACGCGTGGGTTGTGGATCAAACAGCATGCGCCGTGTCGCCGCGCCGCCGTGGTAAAAAAAGGAAGTGGTTATACTTGCTTCTTCAGCTGTTCCTCAAGCCCCTGTATCAGCAATTCCTTCCGCGCAATCTCCAGCCTCAAACGATCTACTTCCGCACGGAGATTATCATTCTCTACGCGCATGTGCATTTCGTCCGGCGCCCAGATGTTTACGTTGTAGTATGGCTGGTCGGTCGGATTTTCGGCTTCGTCAGGGTGACGGAAAAAACTATACAGCGGAATACGGAGTTCTTTGGAAATCTGCTCCAGCGTGCGGATCTCGATCGTGTTTTGTTCGAGTGCATGATCGAGATGCTGTTCAGTAACGCCGAGATATTCGGTGAGTTGCTTGTACGTGAGTTTACGTGCCGCAAGTACTGCAACAATCCGTTCTTTAAGATTGGGTAAGCTGGTGTGGATATCTGGTTCCATCAGGAATGCGCAATCAATATTGTGGTGGACCAGCTGGTTGCGGGGGAACTTCTTTCTTTGGAAGTTCGCTTTTGAAAGTTTTCTTGTACTCGTCGATGGTCATCACGGTTTCCTTTTCCTCGGCGTAGTAATGAATATACGGCTCGAATTGATCCGGCGGCATGAATCCCTGCATGATCGTAATGCTCTTCCGGTCTTTGCTGAAAATGGCATACGACGGGTAGGAGAGACGTCCCTGCAAAGCTGTAATGGCAAAATCGTGTGCACTGCGTTGACCAGGCCCGCCACGGTTGAAATACTGCACACCGTTGAATGTAACGGTATCGTGCGTTTCGGCGTCAAACTTTACGCAGTAATAATTCGCGTCCATGTATTTGGCGATAACAGGATTCGCAAATGTTTCTGCGTCCATTTTCTTGCACCAGCTGCACCAGCTTGTGCTGAAATCGATAAATATTTTGCGTGGAATAGAATCGCTCAGCTTTTGCGCTTGTTCAAGCGTGTACCAATGGATTCCTGCAGGCGCTTCACCGGGAGTTCCGGCCTCTGACTTGAATGCAGAGGAAACAGCGAAAACAGTTGCGGCGATCAGTGAAAGTCCGAAGACAATTTTCTTCTTCATGGTATACGAAATTACAAAAAAACGACCGGTATATGACCGGTCGTTCTGCATATTTTGTGCCATTCTGAGGCTTTATCGGATTCCGTTCATCATTCTCAGCAACATTCTGCAGAGG
>DATHKF010000147.1:0-3191 GCA_035489505.1 Bacteroidia bacterium
GTGGCCCTTGCCGCACGAAATTCGGTTATCACATTGTGAACGTCATTGATCGCCGGCCAGCAGCAGGTAAAATTGTTGTGGCGCACATCATGATCAATTCGCCAATCGGGGCACCGGCACAGGATTCGATCAACGCGAAAGCAAAAGCAGACGAGATTTACGCGAAAGTTCTGGCAGGTGAAGACTTCGCAACACTGGCACGCCAGTTTTCAAACGACAAACAATCTGCCGTAGTAGGTGGAGAAATTCCAAAGTTCGGTTTGTACGAAATGCCGCAGACTTTCGAGCGCGCAGCGTTTTCGCTTGCAGCTGATGGAGATGTAGCAGCCCCGGTGAAAACAGCATGGGGATGGCACATCATCAAACGTATTCGTAAAGAGCCGTTCCCAACATACGACCAGGCGAAATCGGAAATCAAACAACGCGTCAGCCGCGATCAGCGTGCTATGCAGGGACGCGTTTCCCTCATTGCACGGGTGAAGTCTGAAAACGGATTCCAGGAATTCCCTGCAACCGTAAAAGAATTTTATTCTGTAGTCGACAGTACGTATTACCTCGGACGCTGGTCTGCAGGCAAAGCAGCAGGCATGAACAAAACGATGTTCGTCCTCGCCGGCAAAGCATACACTCAGCAGGATTTTGCAAAATGGCTGGAACTTCACCAGGTGCGTGGTGCAAGACATGAAATTCCTTCAACGGTTGATGCAGCCTACAAGAATTGGGTGGAAGACGCCTGCGTGCAATACGAAGATTCGCAACTCGAAGTCAAGTATCCTGATTTCAGAAACCTGATGCAGGAATACCGCGACGGTATGCTGTTGTTCGACCTTATGGACAAAAAAGTATGGTCGAAAGCAGTTAGAGACACCGCAGGACTGCGCGCATACCACGAAGCAAACAAAGCGAAGTACCAGCTTCCGGAGCGTTCTGATGCAACAGTTTACTCGTGCAAAGACGAGGCCACTGCAAAACAGGTGCGCTCGTTGCTCAAGCAGAAAAAGACCACGAAGCAGATCCTCGATTCACTGAACAAGCAATCGCAACTCAACGTTACTGCTGAGCACAAGATGTGGGTGAAAGGTGAAAATTCCATCGTCGACAAAAACTGGAAGAAAGGAACTTCGAAGAAAAACGAAATGAAAGACGGCCGCGTGATGTTTGTCGTAGTAGACAAAATTGATCCGGCGCGTGCGAAAACATTGCAGGAAGCACGCGGGGCTGTTACAACGGATTACCAGAATCAACTGGATAAGGAGTGGATTGCCGAGCTTAAGGCGAAATACCCCGTAACCGTTAACCGCGACGTGCTTAAAATGGTGAAATAATCAGTGCATGCAGATTACTTCCGAAAGGCAACCATACACGCGAACCGGCGTCATCTTTGTGATGACGCTGGTTTGTTTTTTTGTAATAGCCTGCGACCGACAGGTGGCAACGGAAGAAGGAGATAAGGGCAAAGTGATTGCCAGCGTGTATGCGTACACCCTGTACGAAAGCGACCTGGTTGGAGTAATCCCCGAAGGATTAACTGCCGAAGACAGTACACGCCGTGCAGAGAATTTTATCAATTCCTGGGTGCGTGAAATGCTTTTGCTGAGCAAGGCGGAAAATAACTTGCCGCCGTCGGACGCAGAATTGGAAAAGAAGCTTCGCGATTACAGAAATTCATTGGTCATTTACGCCTACGAAACGGAACTTGTTCACCAGAAGCTGGACACGATTGTGAGCGATCAGGAGATTGAAACGTATTACAATGAACACCCGAACGATTTTCAGCTGCGCGACAACATCGTGAAAGTGATTTATGTAAAGATCGACAAGAAAGCGCCGAATGTGCCCAAGCTGAAAAACCTGGTGAAGTCGGAGAAGCCGCAGGACCGCGAAGAACTGGACAAATATTGTCACCAGTTTGCAACGAATTATTACCTCGATGATAATTCCTGGCTCCTGTTTGATGACCTGCTGAAGGAAGTTCCGATCCAGACGTACAACCGCGAATTGTTCCTGCAGAACAACCGTTTTGTTGAAGTAGCCGATTCCACGCACATGTATTTTCTCAATATCAAAGGATTCATGACGCGCAACAGCCAGTCGCCATTGTCGTTTGAAAAAGACAACATCCGCAACATCATCATCAACAAAAGAAAGCTCGAACTCATCGACAAAATGCATGACGACCTGTACAAAGAGGCCGTAGATAATAACAGCATTAAGATTTATCCAAGAAAATGAAAAAGTCCATCCGAATATTAATTGCCTGCAGTGTTCTCGTTCTGTCGTTTGCGACGGCCTATGCGCAGCCTAAGGGCCGCGTTGTTGATCGTATTGTAGGGGTTGTCGGCAGCCAGATTATCAAGGAGTCCGACATTGAAAATACATACGAGCAATACAAAGCGGAAGGTTACCCGATGAGCGACAGTTTGCGCGGTGCGATCCTCGATGAACTGATGTTCCGCAAACTCCTCGTGCAGCAGGCTATTCACGACAGCATTACCATCGCCGATTCGGAAGTAGAGAACGAACTCGATCGCCGTATGCGTTATTACCTCGCGCAGCTTGGCTCGGAAGAGGCGTTTGAGAAATTTTACGGAAAGACTGTCGAAGCGTACAAGTATGAACTGCACGATCGTGTGAAAGAACTTCTGCTCGTGCAACGCATGCAGTCGCAGATTGTAGGGAACGTTACCGTTTCTCCGGCGGATGTAAAAGATTATTTCAACCGCATTCCGGCCGACAGTTTGCCGCTGATCGATTCGGAAGTAGAGGTGGGACAGATTGTGATCAAACCGCCGGTCAATCTTGAAATGAAAGAATTTACACGGCAGGAACTGGAGTCGATCCGGCAGCGGATCATGGCGGGAACGCTCGATTTTTGTATTGCGGCCTCAACCTATTCCGAAGATCCCGGCTCGAAATACAAATGCGGGCGGTACGATAACGTGCGGCGTGGAACGTTCGTTCCTGAATTCGACGCAGTTTGTTTCAGGTTGAAAGAAGGCGAAACATCTGAAGTCTTTGAAACCGAATACGGTTTTCACTTCGTGAAACTCATTTCACGCAAAGGCGAGGAAGTAACTATTCAGCACATCCTGAAATCGGTTCCAACTGTTCCGGAAGACCTGGTGCGTTGCAAAGTGAAACTGGATTCGATCATGCGTTTGGTGCGGCTCGACAGCATGACTTTCTGCGAA
>DATHKF010000148.1:0-4069 GCA_035489505.1 Bacteroidia bacterium
AGCGTGTACGAAGGAAAATTAACCGTGCTCCACGATGCGCCGCCATTGACTGTACGGAATTCACCATTTTCTGTTCCCACAAAACCGGTGTCTTCGTTTACAAAGTACAGGGTCTGATAACTGAAAGGTGCATACGGCGAAGAAGATAAACTGTTCCAGTTTTGTCCGCCGTTGGTCGTTTTTTCAATCTCGTCGGTATAGTGATCGCGGTAACCCACTGTGACGGAAGGAAAATGCGTGAACTCCATATCGTACGAAGTACCCACCGACTGCCAGGAAATCCCACCGTTGATGGTCTTGTAGAGTGCCGGGCCGGTATTGATGGAACTTTGATTTTCTCTTCCGGAAATCCAGCCGGTATCGTGTGCCGGAAATGAAATGCAGGTGAAGCGTGCATTCTCTCCGCCGCTCAGTGTTGCAAGTGCCCAGGATTTACCGCCGTTGTGCGTAACGAGAATAATTCCGTCATCACCACCGGCGTAGCCGTTGTTTGCGTCTGTGAAATAAACACATTCGAGTGCAGCAGATCCGTCGTATACTTTTTCAACGAGGATTGTGGGAATCGTTGGCTGCTTCTCACAACTGATTATGAAAAGGATCAAGGCGATGAAAGTGAACCAGCGGATGCGCATTGTGTTTATTGGGTCGGGGCAAATGTATTGAAAGTTTGGTGAGGTTTTTCAGGATGCGGGCTTTGTGTACAGAAGTAAATGTAGTGGAACGGCAGCCTCATTGTGCACGGATACGCATTGATCCTGCACGGGTGTACATTCCCGGTGAACGAAAAGCATCTACCGCCGTAATGTTGCTGTACTTCCCCGGGCGGATACCGAAAAGCCGGAAAAAGAGTAGGTAACAAAAACTTAATCCCATGAAAAAAATACTCACCCTTGCGGTAATGTTGATTGCAATGACCGCATTGCACGCGCAGAGCTATATATGCGATATTGGCGGAGGCGCATCCATTGAAAAATTAGGCGATGCTATTGTCTTCGGAAACCCAGGATCGCAAACCAGCATCATCGCCGGAACAACGAATGCAGCGGCTCTTGATCAGATCATGATTACTTCCGTATCAACAAGTTTTGGTTCGCTTAACTACCAGAAGAAATACGCAATTGCAGTCGTGGTTCCTCCTGCCGAATTTTGTGTTGTTAATTCTGTGAAGCTCGCGTATGACGAAACATCCGGATCGCCGAATTTTAACATGGCGGGAAGTTTCACGCGCCAGAATCTCGATGGCTCAGTTATATACGGTTACGGTTTGTTCACAGCAACAGTAGATATCGCCACAGGCAATCTTGTTTCCATCAAGCGTTGGGAATCATCCGCAACCGGCGTTACACAAATGACTGTCGGAGCTATGTGCGCTTCGGGCACTAATTTTTACGTTGCCGGAAACATCCGCTACAATTCTGCGGTCGACAACAGAATGTTTGTTTACGCACTCAACAGCGCGAACAACCTGCTATGGAGCAAGATTGACTACTGTACCTCACACACCGGTGACCTCAATGTGGCTGACATGATTTATTCTCCATACCAGCCGGCAGCAGTTCCTGAGCTGGTTATCACCGGTATGACGCGTACTGTCACGCCTCCCATCCGCATGTTCGTGCGACGCATCAATGCAACAACAGGAGCGGTAGTATCGCAAACGATGATAAGCCCAACCAACAATGTATTTCATGAAGTAACATCTATCATACCTTCCCTGTCATCGGCAGGTGTTCCTGATGGATTCCTTATCTGCGGAACACGTGAGGTAAGCTTACGCAATTGTGGATGGATCACTAAAATCAATACTACAGCAACAGCTGTTACCTGGAGTAAATTCTACCGTTACCTTGTTGGTACCAGTAACTTCATGGGAGCTGACATTGTAGCTGCGGACTACGATGGCGACCAGGATTTTTATTTCACGGGGACCGCGATGAACGGAATTTCCGGACCCACTTATGATGAGACAACTTTCAAAATCAATTCAGCGGGCGCCGTTCAGTGGGTCTACACATTAGACCCGTCTGTGGTAACTACGAACAAAAACGAAACAACAAAAATCATCTGCAGGAAAACAGGAACCACAGTAGGCTTCTGCACTTTTGGAATGCGCGCGATCCCAGCTAATCCGGGATTAACAGATATTTACATGGCCGGCTACGCTACTTTTAGTCCACCTGATCTCTACAGTTGCGATAACACCATTTCGACTCCCTACTCATCAAGTAATGTGGCGTTGACTACCGCGACAATAACCACTGCCGATTATTCCACACTTATTTCAGGAGCACTCCTGCAAAGCGTTTCTACGCTCAACAATCTGGTACGGTACTGTTTTGAAGACTATCTCGTCGGTGGCAGACTTCAAGCTGTTGGAACAGGAGATGAAGGTGCTGTAGAAAACCTGGCTTCTGCACGCGTGTTCCCAAATCCTTCGAACGGTGTGATCACACTCGTACGCGCAGGTGACGAACCCGCGCAGGTTGTTGTCATGGATGTGATGGGTCGCGTGGTTGCGGAAGTACAGCAAACCACCGGCACGAGCGTATCGTTTGATCTGAGCGAAGAACCTGCTGGTGTTTACCTGGTGCGGGTAACTTCAGCCAGCGGAACTGAAACTGTACGGGTGATCCGCGAATAGAGGGGCATAACCCGTGCACACAAAAAATCCTTTCGGCATAAGGCTGAGGGGATTTTTTTGTTGTGAAAAGGAAGAGTGTTGTTCTTTTATTTTCTGCCGCCGCGGGCAAGGAAAAGAATTTGATTCGAATGTCATTAACCCCGGATTTCATCCGGGGTTAATGACATTCGATGCCTTCAGCGTCGCCACGCTGAAACAAAAAAATCCCAAATTACTTCGGGATTTTTTGCTGTGTTATGAATACTGTTACTCTGTCAGATCAAACGACTCCAGAAACTTCGTTGTGTAATTTCCCTTGATGAAATTCTCGTCGTTCATCAGGCGCAGGTGAAACGGAATGGTTGTCTTCACGCCTTCGATGACAAATTCGCTGAGGGCGCGACGCATTTTTGCGATGGCCTCTTCGCGCGTTTGCGCCATGGTGATGAGCTTCGCTACCATCGAATCGTAATTCGGTGGAATGGTGTAGCCCGCGTAGATGTGCGAATCAACACGCACGCCGTGTCCGCCCGGTGTGTGCAGGACCGTAATTTTGCCTGGTGACGGACGGAAATTGTTGAATGGGTCTTCTGCGTTGATGCGGCATTCGATGGCGTGCAGCTGCGGGTAGTAATTTTTTCCGGAGATCGGAACGCCCGCTGCAATAAGTATCTGTTCGCGGATCAGGTCATAGTCGATTACTTCTTCGGTAATCGGGTGCTCGACCTGGATACGCGTATTCATTTCCATGAAATAGAAATTCCGGTGTTTGTCGACGAGAAATTCTACGGTTCCAACACCTTCGTAAGCCACGGCTGCTGCTGCTTTGCAGGCCGCATCTCCCATCCGGTGACGAAGTTCATCCGTCATAAAAGGCGAAGGAGTTTCTTCCGCGAGTTTCTGGTGACGACGCTGGATCGAACAATCGCGTTCGCTCAGGTGACATACTTTTCCGTACTGATCGCCTGCAACCTGGATCTCGATGTGACGCGGTTCTTCGATGAATTTTTCCATGTACATCGCGCCATTGCCGAAAGCGGCTTCTGCTTCTTTCGATGCGGATTCAAAATTCGCGATGAGTTCTTCTTCGTTCCAGTTGATGCGCATACCGCGGCCACCACCACCGGCAGTTGCCTTGATGATAACAGGATATCCAACTTCGACCGCCTGTGTTTTTGCGTGTTCAAGATTTTCGAGGAGTCCAACACTACCCGGTACGCAAGGAACACCCGCAGCAAGCATCGTTGCTTTTGCGTTGGCCTTGTCGCCCATGGAATCAATCTGCTCGGGTGTTGCGCCAATGAATTTTATGCCGTGTTCGCCACAAATGCGTGAGAACTTGGAATTTTCAGAAAGGAATCCGTATCCCGGGTGAATGCCGTCTGCATTGGTAATTTCAGCAGCCGCAATGATGCTCGGGATGTTGAGGTAAGATTCTTTGCTTGGTGG
>DATHKF010000149.1:0-6830 GCA_035489505.1 Bacteroidia bacterium
GAATGTTATTAACCCCGGATAAGATCCGAAGGATCGCAATCCGCGGTTAATAACGCAAAGAAAAAATTCCTTGCTGCCGCAGGCGAATGCGGAAGATGGGTGAAGAATCGCAGATAATAAATGTTAATAGCAACCAAAGCGCTGTAACATCGTCTTCTGGATATGATAAGGCGTTTTTCCATCGTACTGCTTTTCCATTTAATGGTTTCTCCGCAACTCACCGGGCAATCTATCCGGCAAAACATCACTGTGGATTTTGCCGTAAGCGGCCTGTTGCCCGGTCCGCTTTCCCGCAATGAAATTCCTTTTCGGGGCCGACAAACCGAAGTTTCCGCAAGCTATAACTGGCCTTCGAGAGACGCAAAATTCGGACTTGAATCGACGGTCGGCCTGACACTGGTAAATTACAGGTACACCATTTCACCAGAGCTTTTTGTCCGGCACCGGCAAATTATGGTTGCAGTTGCAGTTACGGGGTTTGTGAAAATAACGGATCAGTTGAGACTGCATGGAGGACTCAAAAGTTTCGTTCCGCTGGTCCATGGAGTAGCATGGAGCGGGTCTCCATTTCCATTTCCATTGCGCAACTATTACGGAGATATGAATACAGGAGCATGGCACCTCGCCCCGGTACAGGTCGGAGCAATTATCGGAATCGAATATTTTGTGGGTGAAAAACACAACACAGGTATTGGCATTTTCATTACGCAAATGGGAAATGCTCCTGTAAAAGACAACGCATACCTTGTCTATCAGAATCGCGCATTGGATGGAGGGCATAATCTTAAACCATTGCACATTTCCTTTCGGGTCGCCATTGGTCTCGGGAAAAAACGGGCAAAGGATTATTGAAAAAACGTCCCGCAGGCCGGTTTCAGATTTGTCACTGGAAGATCAGGAAACGAACTACTCGAAGAGAATCTCTTCGCTGGCAATAGTCACACCTTGATCGTTGCGGAAAATCAAAAGATAAGTTCCCGCTGCAAGCGCATCTCTTTTTACAATGTACTGCTGGCCAGCAAATGCTTCACTGCGGATTACTTTTCCGCTCATGTCGTAAAGCTCCGCTGTTGCATCCGAAATATTTTCTGCAAAACGGATCGTTACTTCGCTGGTTGCAGGCGTCGGGAAAACTTCCGCGCTGATCAGGGAAGGAGCATTGATTCCTGTGGTGATGTTCGTATAGAACACCACGTTGTTCAGGCTTCCGTTATTCGAAATGCCAATCGAATCATTCGCAGAGTTGATATCGATATCTGCAGGACTGCTCAATCCGGTCATCACCGAAACCGGCGCGGCTGCAAACACCGGATCAATTCTCCAGAGCTGGTTGCCGGTCCACGCGGTAACGTACCAATATCCTGCTGCATCACGTGTAAGACCATCGCAGTTGCCCATGGTCGTTGGAAGCAATGTCGATACGGTTGAATCGGCAAGACTCATGGCCTGAACAGGTGCATTGGATCCCCACGTAACAAAAACGCAACGGTTATTTGCACCGTCGTAATAAATTCCGTTCGGAGTTTTTATCGTTGTACACATGATGTTGAATGTGTTGGTCGAAGGACAGATGCGGTAAATTTTCTTCCCGGAAAAATCAGTCGCGAACAAATACGTGGTGCCATCTGTTGTCAATCCATTCAGGAACGAAGCATTGCAGTTGATGCTGAATGTTTGCGTACCCGTGGAAAGATCGTACCCGCGGATGTATCCGCCATCGCATACGTACAACCGCGAACCCATCACTTCCATTCCGTGCGGACCGGAACCCAATCCCGTTGCAAACGGAAGAAGCGTTGACGATCCCGGAGAATACACATGGATCTGACCTGAACCGTTTTGTCCCACAAACCAGCGATTGCCGGCAACATCATATTCTACACTTTCCGGCGAAGAAAATGATTGTGCAAATGTGGTCAGTGAAACCAGTATTCCGAAGCAGGTAAAAAGTCTTTTCATGAGAGGCGATTTTTAGCAGGCTAAATATAGGGAAAGTTTTGGTGGGTCGCTGGCGCTTTTGCCTTATGTGATTAGTTTTGAGAATCACGATTCAGATAAAGGCTGAACAATGCATTTGCCAATTCATATAAAATAAACCACATAGGAACATTAGTGAACATAGGCATAGGAAAGGGTATAGCGCACATTACGGAAATCGCAGAGCGATCTATGTGATCTCATGCAACCTTTCGTCTATGTTGCCTGTGTCATGTGGTTGCTATCTTCGCACCGATGGATTCCACCGCCACCCAACAACAGACTTCCCGGCGAAAAGCAATCAAAGCCGTATTCGGAACTGTTGCTGCTGCGTTGTGGGTTCTTGCATTGTTCCTCGAAGCGTACGCCGACGGAACACCGGGAATCATGGCTTTGCTGGGAGGATGGCTCACGCTCTTAATGGATAACCTATTGGGCTTTTTCGCGTGGTGCGGAAACTTCTTGTTTTTTGTCGGCTACCTGATGTTTCTGTTTGGCCGCAAGCAATCAACGTTTACACGCGCTACGGTGCTCGCTGCGCTGGCTTTTGTGTGCTCGTTCGGCGCGTTGACTATCATGAAGCATATCGATGGAGGAACGTCAGAACCTGTGGTGGCCAGCGTAGGAACGTATGTGTGGATGGCTTCGCTGCTTGTTCTGCTGGTGGGAAGTGCGCTGAACCTGTTGAAAGGTTCGCGGTAATTACAACGCCTCTTCGATCAGGTCAACGTTCATGAACACTTTCGTGTAATGATCTTCTGTTGTAGCGTGTTCCAGTTTTCCGGTAATCCGCACTTTGTGGTTCAGCAATTTTTTGATCGTTTCCAAATCACCGTTCAACTGGATGCGCTCAACATTCACTTCAGTGAACCAGCCTTTTTTTTCGTCGTCGGTTGATGCGATCACGTCAAGCGGATGTTTCGTCCACACCACGTAGTACGGGATCTTCGCATCACTTTTCGGGTCGCCACCTGTTACACGGCCGAACGTTGTGTTCTCTTCGAGCAAGCCTTCAATCGTGGAAATTTCCGGCGCATATTTTACCTGCAGGCTTTTCGCATTGTTCAGGTCGGTGATGTCATCACTCTCCGCAACAATTTTCCAGATGCCGTTGGTTTTCGCATACACCAGGGAAGCCGGGTAGTTCGCCGTTTTTCCATTGGCCGTTACCTGCTTCATGATTTTCACAAGCCAGCTTCCATCCGGCTGCTGGATCACGTCGATGTATTCTTCGATCTTCTGTTTGTAATCTTCGTTCAGGTCGAAATATTCCTGCTGGCGACGAACAACATCATCCGATGAAAGATGATCGCCGTAGTACTGCACAGAATCTGCGTAAAACGATTTCATGATGGACGCGTTACGCAGATTGAGCGAAGCATTCCAGCTTTCCGTTAACTCTTTCCATCCCGATTCAGCGCTGGTTTTTACAGCTGAAGAATCATTGACAACAGAATCAGGGGGAGTATTGCCTTTTTCATTTCCACAGGAGAAAAGAAACACGAGCAACGTGATTGCAACTAAGGTTCTCATACCAATTTATTCGGACCCGGTGGATCGGTGTTTGCGGGGACTAAGGTAGGAAATAGTAGGGAGTAGTTTAGTAGGCTAGTCGCGACTCCCTGGTAAACTACTCCCTACTAACTTACTGAACAATTGGGACCAACCCTCTCACCCCCATATCCACCACCGTATCTCCATTCAACGGTTCGTAGATGCCCGGCGTGCTGTGTTCCACCCATTCGAAACTGTTGTTCGTGGAAAGGGAAATGACCACGTGAATATCCTGTGTTTCGTTTCCGGTGATCGTGAGTGGCGCGGCAAATTGTCCGGTAACCACGCATGATCCTTGCGGAATAGGAGAGGTCGCGAAAAGCGGATTGGGAACTGTTGTTGCTCCGGGAGGCGCTTGTCCCAGCGTAACCTGTGAGAATGCTTCAAACGCCCAGAAGCCTTGCAGCTTGTCGTCATTTACTGCCACCGGCACAGCGTTGGGCGTAAACGAACTGATGTACGTGTTGTACCCGATAAACGAAGCAAGTCGTCCGGTGAAGTCGATGCTGTTTGCGCGCACTTTTACATCGTAGTTCTGGTACGACAACGACACGCGGATGTAATTGTACGTTCCGGGAGTGAATGCAGAAAGCGGCATGGAAACAATTTCCTGGTTTTCTCCAACAACAATGGCGCTGTCGAAATTAATTGCGTTCGGTCCGCCAGCAGTTGTCGAAGGGCCGGTGTACACCACCGTGCCTGAGCCAAGCGCCGTCCACATATCTGCAGTCATTTCGATATAATGTGTCGACATAAAATGAAACACTGGCGACTGTGCACCGTTACCTGCAGGAACCGTTTCCGGGTTTCCGAAATTATCGAGACGCGCTTGCGTACTGTCGAATTTGAACGTGAAATAAATGCGTGCAGCAGGCACTGGCGTAACCGGGTCAACCGGATCGGGATCTTTTTTGCAGGAAATCAATGCAAGTGTTGCGCAGGCGAGGAAAAGCGAAATGCGTGTGAACATGAAAAGTGTTTTGGAGGTAGAAAGATACGAATACTTCCGGATGGGAGGAACTGAAATGTAAGTAACCACGGCGGCACGGCGCATTGCTTATCTGTTTCCCGGGTCGGTACGGAACAATTCGCTTCGCGATTTAATGTATTACCCCAAATGTGTTTGTGTAATAATATCACGAAGTGATATTTACCAGCGGAGCCTGTCCTGACGCAGGAAGGATGCCGACGCGGGTTGTGGTTATCAAGCATTAAGCGCCGTGCCGCCGTGGTTATTTTATGTCCCAAAAACATAATGCATTCCCAGGTGTCCCCACGCATGAGCCTTGCCGGCTACGAATTCCGGGCTGATAAACGTGTTGTAATATTCAACACGTAGACGGTGAAACGCAAAAACAATTCCCGCTGATCCGGAAAACAGGATGCGTTTCATATTTTCGGGCGCAATGAAATATGCACTGCTCGTATTAAACAATCCGCCCTGCAAGGTTGCGTCACGTGCAATGACTTTACTTTCTGCACTGGCATACACCCAAACCTGCAAGCGATTAGAATAACCCGGCGCTGTAAAATAGGGATTCATTCTTCCGGCACGGATTTTTAAACCAAGCCCCGCATTCGTGTAAACGGTTCCCGCATTTACAATTCCATACCCGGTAAGATCAAGTGCATGTTTCTTCGCTAGTAATCCTTTTTCAAGTTTGAGCGAATAATTGACATACACATCATTCGCCACCTGGAATTGCCAACCGTGTGGTTCCGGATTGTTGGTATGCGCATGAATAAATTTCTGCGTTTCATAACCAAACGCACCCGGACCAATTACACCAAGATCTAACCGGGAAGTTAACCGTACCTGTTTCTCGCCGTTACAGGAAACACGATTGAATCCTAAATAAAGTGTTCCTGAAAACGGACGATCGCCGGTTAAGATGCTATCCGATTGAATACTTGTTGGAGTAAATCCGAGATTGCTTGCCGAAATTCCAAACGACTCATTCCTTCCGTGAGGAAGCTTCACCAGGATTTTCGAAAGCGGATTTTTTATTAAGCAGGGCAAATTAAACTCAATAAAAGAACCGCCTGTGTAATAATAATCCGTTGGATTGTTTTTTATCGCAATGACAAGCAGATCATTTTCATAAGCAATTCCAAACGAGCGCAATAAAGGCACAGTATCTTTTTCCTGCGCGGAAATAAAAACCGGGAGTAACTGAAAAAGAATAAGCAGGCGGGTTAACATCGTTCTAACATACGAAATAAGTGCTTCAAAAACCGCTGAAGCGGTTGGTATCCATCCTGGTTCATTGCCGGGGGCTTAAGTCCCCGGCAATGGAACCTGCACTGTTGCTGAACGGTTTCAATCGTTTTCCTCCAACCTGATGTTAATTCAACTACCCGAACACTTTGCGTTTGTGTTAAGGCGCACATGTAAGGTCACATTCGCATAATGTTAAGCTAAAGACTGCATGACGGCTACTTCTCAATTTTGGGGACTCTAAAACAGGACTCCTTATGCGCAAACTTTTTACACTGCTTTCATTGGCATTAACAACAGGGTTATCGGCACAGCTTGGACCGGGCCTGATCATTTCCGAAGTGTATATCAATCCACCGGGAAATGATTCTCCGTTTGAATTCGTGGAGCTCGTTGCTACCCGCACCATCAATTTTTCTTCAACACCTTATTCGGTGATTGTTGCCAACAATGGTAACGCAACTGCACAGGGCTGGATTGCCGGTGGCTCACTGGGCTACGGTTTTGAAATTACAACCGGCACAGTAAACGCGGGTGATGTAGTTTACGTAGGAGGAAGCAGCATGGCTGCAACTGGTCCGATCCTGCGTTCAATCAATACAGGCACAACCGCAGGAGATGGATTTGGCACTCCCAGCACATCAGGAGTATTTGGCAATGGCGGAGCAAACGCGGATGCCGTAGGTGTTTTTGCTTCAGCAATTGCCGCAATTACTCCTTCAACTGTTCCGGTGGATGCAATCTTTTACGGAACCGCAATCGGAACTGCAATTGTGAATGCGGGTGCAGACGGATACCAGCTTCCGGTGAACGACATCTATCCGGGTGGAAAGCTTCAGTCATCTTCATACTGTGCGCCGGATCCCAATGCGAATTATCTCGTGGCAACGGGCGCATTCAATCCAACAACCGGCGCATTTACAACCGGCAGAACGTGGACAGCCGTTGCCGCATTTACCAACATAACAACAAGTGTTGCCATCAACAGCGTGGTAGCTTCGGCGGTGTTGACTATTTCCGGCACACATGCGCAGGTGAATGAAAGCGCAGGAACAGCAACGGTTACTGTAAACGTGGCTTC
>DATHKF010000150.1:0-2711 GCA_035489505.1 Bacteroidia bacterium
ATTCGCAATTAATTTTTCGCGGACGTAGTCCAGGATTTTATTCGGTTCAGCAATTTTCTTTTCGGTGATGGCTTCGTTCAGAAAAGAAGTATTCAGCAGGCTCATGAAAGCGCCCGGAACACCATGTCCTGTTGAATCGCAGACGGCAAGATAAAAACGTCCACCAACGCCGGCATCGTTGCTACTGCTACTGCCGACTGCCTTAGTTGCCCAATAAAAATCATCATTGGCGAGCAGCGAATACTGGATTCGTTTCGCGTACGTGATGCTATCGGTGATTTCTTTTTGTTTCTCTTCCAGTTTTTGGTGCTGAATTTCAATTTGTCGGAACGAATCCTGGAGCTTGTCTTCTGTTTCCTTCCGAAAAACAACTTCCTTCTTAAATTTCTGGTTCCAGAAAAACATTCCGATGACGAGCACAACAAATCCGAAAGCAATCAATTGTGGTCCGTAATGCCAGTTCTGGAAAGTGAACAGCGAACCGAGGAACAACATGGCCAAACCCAGGAAGTCGAACAAACTCAGGAAGAACGCATCGCGTTTAGACCGCGCGTAGAGTTGCCATTTTTCATACTTGGACTTAAAAGCAAGCGTGCCGTAGAAAAAACAAAAAATTAAAACGCCAACAATGATTTCGAGTCGCGCACCCAACACGTGGAGATACGTGCACGCCAGTCCGACAGCAATCAGCGACAACGAAACAACAAGCGCGCGATTTGCAATTTTCTTTCTTCGTTCTGGTGGAAATGTCAGGACATAGATGGCCGGCCCGAGAAAGGCACACACTACGCTGACCAGGAAAATGCCAACCGTCAGAGGAACAGGCAAATGTTTGGCCCCGAACAGGTCATATCCCGCAGCCAGGAACAGAAATGTTCCAACAGTGGTCATGGTGATGCCGGTTCTTTTCATTCCCTTGGCTCCGTTATTAGTTGCACTTATGAACGTGAACTCACTCTGAATTAACCGGTGCGATGGGCTGCGCGCATCTGCACATTTGCACATCGGCAAATCTGCACATCATTATTTCTTCCACCTTAACCGGTTCAATTCTTCCTGCTGCGCCTGTATGATCATCCGGTCCCGTTTCTTTCCACTAAATCCTACCACAATGAGGACGATAATTCCCGCCAGCACAAAAAATCCGACAACACCGGAAACGATGATCATTCCTTTTTTCCTCAAAGAACTTTCCTGTGTTTTCAGTTCCATTTCAAGTTCCGCCTGGCGCATTTCCTTTTTCTCCACTTCGTACCGCATGGTGAATTCGGTCAATCTCATACTGTTCTCTTCGTTGTAGATCCGGTCGCTGAATTGTTTGAAGAGCACGTGATTTTCGTACGCCGATTTATAATCACCTTTCAGCTGATAATCTGCGGCGAGTTGTTCATACAATCCACGCAATCCTTCGAGGTACTCCATCTCTTCCGCAATCTCCACCGATTTTTTATGCCACGCAATGGCGTTGTCGTACTGGCCTTTATAGCGGTATACATTCCCGACGTTGATTCCCGCATCAACCATCATGTTTTTTTCGCTTTGTTCTTCGGCAATGCGGTACGATTCATTGAACGCCCACAACGCGCTGTCGTTATTGTTCTGCTGTTCGAAACACACACCGATGTTATTCAGCGCCTGCGCTTCGAGCAATGGATCGCCGATCTGTTTCGCAATTTCCACTGTGCGCTGACAAAACAAATGTGCCTTTTCGGTATTCTCCATCGCGAGATAAATTCCGCCAATGTTGAGGCTCACAATAGCGAGCCGTTCCTGGTCGTCACCACGTTCAAGAATTTCCAGCGCCACGAAATAACATTTCAGTGCAAGATCATTGCTGCCCTGGTCGCTGTAAATATTTCCGAGGTTGATGTTGCTCCGCGCAATTCCGTTTTCATCACCGATCTTTTCACGGATCTGCAGCGCCTGCATGTGCGAAGACGTGGCATCAGCCAGTTCACCGCGCCGGTATTGCAGCACACCAATCGTGGACAAAGCCATTGCTTTTCCTTTATCGAAACCCAGTTTTTCAGATAAGGTTTTCGCCTCTTCTGAATATTTCATCGACTCCGGCGGATTTTCAGCACGCAGGTTCCAGGCGAGTTGCAGCAACGTGTTCACCCGGCTGGTGTCTTCGTCCTGGCCAGCAAGTATGTTTTTCAAACTATCTGCTTCACTGTTTTGGGCCCGCGCAGGAATGGCAAGGTCCACCAGCGAAAACCACATAAAACTGATAAGGATCAGGTGCTTCATGATGAGCAAAGCTAGCACTATCGGGTGGTATTTTTCCTTTGCTTTTCCCACGTATTTGGTACAAAAATGCAGGCTTTTCGACTTTATTTAGATAGATTATAAATAAGTCCGGTGACATAAGCCTGACAGACTCCGTCGCGAGTAAGGGGAAATTTGTACCGCAAGCCGATTTTGTGCAAAAGATAGCTCTGATAACATTTTCCCACCACACTTCAGAAGTGCAGGACATTGGCCGGTTTCATCTCGATGAAACACGGCGGAAAGATGTATTGCCTGTTTTGAAAAACGCGTGCAAAATTTCTGAGCTGCTTTATCTCTCCACATGTAACCGCGTAGAGTTTTTGGTGGTTTCTGAAAACACGTATGACGAGCAGTTTTTGTCTGAATTTTTCTCCTGCTTTTTCGGGGCTGAAAACAGAACAGACGTTGAATACGCCATTCACAATTGCGAAATCACACAA